>JAQICK010000162.1 GCA_027858595.1 Melioribacteraceae bacterium | reverse complement strand
AAGCGGAGCAAAACATTGCTTCGCTTTCTAAAATTAAATGGAGATAATAAAATGACACAAGAAAAATTAAAATGTGAATATTGCGGAGCAGAAAAAGAAGAATTTTCTTTTTGTATCGGAGCTTCAAAAGAACCTGACTGGACAATGATCGAGGGAACTGGAAAAATAACTTGCCCGAAATGTTACGATGTTGCAGTTAAAGAGGGGAAAGAAAAGATTGAAAAGTATATCAAAAATTTTAATTCTAAGAATTAGGACTATACAAGTTCAAATTTCTTTATTGCTCGGAAATATAATAATTGCTAATTTGCAATTACACTAATTTATTAACTAGTGAGTTTTGTTCTTCTTAGATTGAAATGATGTTCGAAAGTCCATACAATTTGATGAATAATCAGCGGGATTCTTGGAAGTCTTTAAAAGCAAAAAGCTCAATAACGGACTGTTATAAAGCTTTTATTGTACACCCAAGAGGATTCGAACCTCTAACCTTTTGATTCGTAGTCAAATGCTCTATCCAATTGAGCTATGGGTGCGTATTCTCTAAAAATAGAATGACAAATATAGGTGTTTTAAGAACAAAGACAAAAAATATTCTACGTTATTAATAATCTACCAAATATCCACTTTAAACTTGACAAAGCATCCCATTTGTAATATCTTTACTCTATTATAATTTATGTTTATAAATTATAATAACCCAGCCAGGTCAGTTTTTTTAATATACATAGGTGTATCATGAAACATAAATTTTCTTTTTACAGAAGTATTCTACTTTTGTTTTTCGTTATTTCTTCCACAATGGTTGGGCAAACAATTTTGCTTACCACTGCCGATGCATTAATTGGTGAAGATGGTGTATCGATGGATCTAACATTTGCGTCTGATAATGTTGCGTTCACTGGTGCTGACGTTAATGTAACAATTACGTATACCGGAACAGCCACAAATGGTGGAACCGATTATACTGCGTCAACTTCAGTTGTTTTGCCTACAACCACAACCGCCAATGCATCGAATACTGTTTCGGTATTAACTGCGGCTGATACTTTTTTAGAAGGTGATCAAACAATTGTAGCGACAATAACCGCTGTTTTTGGTGGGGATGGTGCCCCAACAATTGGTGGGAATGATGCAGCCACTCTTACTATTACAGATGCTGAATATGTAGAATTATATACAGATGTTTCCTCAATTCTTGAAGATACAGAAACCGTAACTTATAAAGCAAGAGTAAGTGGTAGCGGAACAAATGAAACTGGAGGTACTGTAACTGCTAATGTTACATGGACTTCTGGTACAGCTGATGCTGCATTAGACTTTTCAGGTCAACCTGCTACAATTGATATTGCGATTGGGGCATCGGAATCAGCCGGTCAGGTAATTACGCCAACATCAGATACATTTTTAGAAGGGGATGAGACCATTGGAGCTTTAATTACTGGTCTATCTGTGGCTCCTGTTGGTACTGGTTTTAGTGGCGGTATTGTTTCAACAACAATTACTGATGCAGAGACAATCTCTCTTTCAGGAACAACTTCAATCTTAGAAACAGGTGTTTCAGCAACTTTAACGGCTACAATTAGTGGTGGTGGTGGAACCCTTGATTTAAGTGGTAGTGGAGCTCTAACTTTAGATGTTGCATTTACTGGAACTGCTACAAATGCAACAGATTATACAAATGTTGCATCTTTTACAATAGCGGATGGTGCAGCAACTGGTACTTTCGCTGTTGCCTCAATTCCTGATTTTAATATTGAAGGGGATGAAACAGTTACTGCAACTATTTCTAATACTACTGTGCCGGTGGCTGGAGTAACGTTTGTAACAGATAATCAAACAGTTACAATTACAGATAATGAATCAATTACATTTTCCGGAGGAACATCAATTAATGAAACTGGCGGCAATGCAACACTTACCGCAACAATTGATGGTGGTGGAATACTTGACCTGCCGCTTAATGCAGTACTTACTTTAAATGTTGCATATACTGGAACAGCTACAAATGGAATTGATTATGTAAATGTTGGTTCTTTTACAATTGCTGATGGAGCACTTTCAGGTACTTTTGATATTACTTCTATTGCTGATACTGATATTGAGCCTGATGAAACAGTTATTGCAACTATATCAACTGCTTATCCTGGAGTAACATTCGGTCCAGATAACCAAACAGTTACAATATTTGATGATGATTTTTTAACTGCACCAGTAAATGGATTAACAGGAGTTTCAGTTGAACCTACTTTCACGTGGGTTACTCCAACGGGTGCTACAGCGTACGACATAAAAATATCAACTGCTGGAAGTAATCAAATTGCATTTGATGCAGCTGTAATAGCAACTGAAAGTGGTATTCCCGATTTATTTTACTCATTCACAGAGGCGCACATAAGTGCAATGTTTCCTTTAAATAATAATACAATGTATTATTGGCAAGTTATTCCAAACGTTGGTTCACCTTCTGAAATTTTTCATTTCACAACAATACCAAGTGTACCGGTTACAAAAACTTTACCTTTAGATGCCTCAATAGTTAATATGACAGATGTAACATTTTACTGGTATATTATTGGGTCGCAAGGAAGTATGAAATTCAAAATTCAAGTTAAAGAATCAGCTCTTACTCCTACTTCAACTGAATGGTTAACTCCAGATTTTGAGGCTACAACATTTACTTCAAACAAGAAATTTGTATTATTACAAGGTAAAAAATATTATTGGAGAGTTATTGTTCTTTCAAGTGGTAATGATGTAATTGACTATTCTAGTGTCTGGAGTTTCACAACCGGCGGTGGTGCATTAGTTACACCATATCAGACTTGGCCAATTGGGAATGCAGTTCTCTATACAAACACACCAACCCTTTATTGGTATTTAGGAACTTATGCTCCTGGAGTAACATTCCAAGTGAATTATTCAACTTCATCGGCTGTTGATGGATTTGGTGAGTTAAATGCTGGGATTTTTGCTAAATATCCGTTAGACGGTAATATGCTTGCAAGTGGCTCAACTGATTTATATTTAACACTTCCAGCTCTAAGTCCAGGAATAACATATTACTGGCAAGTAAGGGCTTTCTATCCTCTTACCGGAGAATTTGGTCCGTGGTCTAGTGTTGAAAGTTTTATTACACACGGTAGTGGAACATTATTAACACCATTTTTAAGTTATCCAGTTGGCAATGTAACTCAATATACAACAGCACCAATGCTTTATTGGTATGTTTTGGGTCAAGGTTCTGGATTAACATATGATGTTTATTACAAAAAAACTTCAGACCCTACTTTTACAGGTCCTGTTCATCAAGGTCCGGAATTGAATTTTCAACTTACAAACTTAGTTGCTGGTGAGCAATATGAGTGGTATGTTGAATCAAATAATGGATTTGGAACAATGGCTTCTGGGCATGAATTTTTTCATATTACCGGTGGCGTTAGTAATGGATATCCAGTTATAACTTGGCCAGTTGGGAATCCAACTGTGTACACAACAAAGCCAACTATCAATTGGTTTATAGAAGGTTCTCAGCTAGGATTAACTGATGTGGTTTTAAGATATAAGTTGGGCAGTAATTCATCGGATTGGAATACAGTTTATGATGGTACTGTAACAATTCCAATTAGTACTCTTTTTTATACGTTCCCAACTGATTTAACTGAAGGAAGTACATATTACTTTGCATTAGCAACAAAAGATTTAGCAAGTAATTATTCTGCTTGGGATCAAGATGCATTTACTGTCTATACTGCAATAGGTAATATCAGTGATCCAATTTTAACATCTCCTGTAGGAGGAATTAACCTTGGGACGAGATCGCCAACTCTTTATTGGTATGTTATTGGAGATTTGAATGGAGTGCAAAGTTATGAAGTAACTTATTCAACATCCGATGTATTTGCGGCAGGCCCAACGGTTGTTGCTGCTGGTCTTGCAAATCCATATTTAGCTTTATCTAGTTTAACACCTGGAGCTACTTATCATTGGAAAGTAAGAACACTTTATACTGATCTTACATACTCAAATTATTCAGTAACGGAGACTTTTAGAGTCGATCCGGGTTCAAATGCTATTCAACCAATTATTGGTGGACCAAACAATGTTGTTGTAAATACAACTGCTCCTACAATTTCATGGGTATTGCCATCCGAACATAGTGCAACATTAAATTCGGAAATTGTTATTGCTGATAATCCAGAGATGATGAATGCAATTACAATTAAAGATATTGCTAATTCAAATTATGATATTTCAGACCTAGAAAGTGGAAAATCATATTTCTGGAAAGTAAGAACCAAAACTGAGGATAATGTATATTCTGAATATTCTGGACAAGGAGTTTTCAAAATTGGTGATAATTTAACTGATGTTGAAGTTCCGTCAATAATTCCTGATAAATTTTCAGTGTCACAAAATTATCCAAATCCTTTTAATCCAAGTACTGTAATTAATTATTCAGTACCAGATGCTCAATTTGTTACTATTCGTGTTTACAACATGCTAGGACAAGAAATTGCAACTTTGGTAAATGAAGAAGTTGAAGCCGGTATTTATAATGTTACATGGAATGGAGTTGATAACTCTGGAATAAAAGTTGCAACTGGAACTTATATCTACAGAGTTGTTGCTGGTAGTAATGTTGCAACCAAAAAGATGATATTACTCAAATAGATTATTTGAGTAATAATGAGATTTTGAAAGTTAAAAATAAAATTTTAGGAGAATAAAATGTCAAAAGTTTATTATACACTGTTCTTAGTATTTTTCTTTGGAGTAATTGGTCTAGCTTTAGTAGCCTGCCAGGCAGCTTACTTTTAGAGAAAGAAAATAGATTTAAAAAGGACTAACAAAATGTTAGTCCTTTTTAAAAAAACATTACTTTGCCAAAGCACATATTTTTAGTCAAATTTATGTATTATTTCACATTTTACTAACCACAAAAATCATATAACACTACGCAATATTGGCTTTTAGCAATTTTTCATTCATTGTTTAAGTCTTTATCAAGAATTCATCCCAAATTACTATCGAAATAAATTATTATTTGTTTAGTCGATTTTTTCAAAAAGACTTGACAAACTTATAATAATCGTTTAGCTTCACGTTATCAAGTTTTATAAAACAATAAGG
>JAQICK010000269.1 GCA_027858595.1 Melioribacteraceae bacterium | reverse complement strand
AGAACAAGTTTATGTTAAAGATAATTCTAAATCAGTTAAAGAAGTTATTGCTGATTTTAACAAAGAGAATTCTTCTGATGTAAAACTGACGGCTTTTTATCGCTTTCACGTTCTTGACGAAAAAAAATAATTCAAATTTCATTAAGGTCTTAATTTTTATTAAGACCTTTTTTTTTATTATATTTGGAACATTATGGAAAGAGAACTTAAGTATAAAAGAATATTGTTGAAACTCAGTGGTGAATCACTAATGGGTGAAAACGATAATGGAATTGATCCTAAAGTATTAAATTATTTTTCTATTGAAGTTCAAAAGGTACTTGATTACGGAGTTGAAGTTTGCATTGTAATAGGCGGAGGAAATATTTATCGTGGTCTTAATGCAGCCGAACAAGGAATTGATAGAGTTGCTGGTGATCAAATGGGGATGTTGGCAACTGTAATTAATGCAATTGCTCTTCAAAATGCTTTTGAAAAACATGGAATGTACACACGTCTAATGACTGCAATTGAAATGCAAGCAATAGCCGAGCCATTTATTCGTCGGCGAGCAATGCGTCATCTTGAAAAAGGGAGAATTGTAATTTTCGGTGCTGGCACTGGTCATCCATATTTTAGTACTGATACAGCCGCCGCCCTAAGAGCAGTTGAAATTGAAGCTGATGCAGTTCTTAAAGGTACTAGAGTTGACGGAATTTATGATTCTGATCCAGAAAAAAATGCTGATGCTATTAAATATAATTCTATTACCTATAAAGATGTTATGAATAAAGGACTAGCTGTTATGGATATGACAGCTATATCATTGTGTCAGGAAAACGATTTACCGGTTGTTGTTTTTAATATGAATAAAAAAGATAATTTGTTAGAACTTGTTTCTGGTGAAAACGTTGGTACTACGGTTACACATTAATATTTAAGATAATTTACGAGGTTTTATAATGAACGAAGTTATAAAAGAGGCAAAAGAAAAAATGGATAAAACTATTGAAGCTTTCAGACAGGAAGTTTCTAAAGTTAGATCTGGTAAAGCTACAACTGCTCTTTTGGATGGAATTAAAGTAGATTATTACGGAACTCCTACTCCACTTAACCAAGTTTCTAACATTACAGTTTTAGATGCACATACTTTATCAATTACGCCATGGGATAAAAACATGGTTAATACAATTGATAGAGCAATACTTACTGCCGATTTAGGTTTTAATCCTTTAAATGACGGAACAAATATTAAAATTCCAGTTCCTCAATTAACGGGTGAGAGAAGAATAGATTTAGCAAAATTAGCTAAAAAATTCGGAGAAGAGGCTAAAATTTCACTTCGTAATATTAGACATCAGGCTATAGATAAACTTAAAAAAATGGAAAGCGAAAAAGAGCTTTCTGAAGATTTAAGGCACGATGGAGAAGCCGATGTCCAGCAGATAACTGATAACCATTCCAAGACTATTGATGAAATGGTTGTGCACAAAGAAAAAGAGATAATGGAAATATAAGAAGATTAAAAAACCCGACTTTCAAAGTCGGTTTTTTTTGGTTTAAAGATAAAGGCAAATAGAAATAATGGAATTAGAAAAACAAATACGAATGGAAGCAGATGAAATTCTCTACTATAAAGGATTATTAAAACTTCTGAACCAATTCGGTAGAGCCGAAGTTACAGGAAGCTATCAATTGCAATTGATGTGTAAAAAAGATTTAGATATTGGTTTGGTAAATAGTAATTTGCAACCTGTCCAATTTTTTGAACTAGGAAGCAAAATTGTTAAATTATTAAAACCTCACTCAGTTTTTTACAGAAATACAAGAATCAAAGCTGTAAAAAATCGCCCAACCGATGCACTTTATTTTGGTGTTCTGTTTAAAGATTGGAAAATAGATTTATGGGTAATAAGTGAAGAATGGGCTACTGAATCACAAAAATATATCGATAGTATCATTGGTAAATTAAGTAAAGAGAAAAAAGAAATAATTCTTAAAATTAAAGAATACTATTTGAACTCACCCCAATATGGTCGCTCTTTTTCTAGCAAAGAAGTATATTCTTCTGTTTTGGATAATAATATTCCTACAATTGAAGAATTTAGAAGAGTAATTGAACGAAAATAGTTTAGGAACTAAAAAATCTTTTAATCCGATTATTTCTTCTTTGTTTCTATCAAAATATTTGCAATTTTTAAACATTGAATTTTAATTTTTAGGAGACTTATAATGAGTGTTACAAAAGAAGAAGCCTTAAAATACCATAGTGACGGTAGAAAAGGTAAAATAGAAGTTATTGCAACAAAACCATGTTATACAGCTCGTGAACTCTCACTTGCTTATACTCCTGGCGTAGCTGAACCATGTTTAGCAATTGAGAAAAATCCAGAAGATGTATACGAATACACAGCAAAAGGCAATTTGGTTGCTGTTGTTTCAAACGGAACTGCTGTTCTTGGGCTTGGAAATATTGGTGCTGCGGCTGGCAAACCGGTAATGGAAGGAAAGGGTGTTTTGTTTAAAAGATTTGCTGATATTGACGTTTTTGATATTGAGTTAAAGACTGAAGACCCGAAGGAAATAATTAGAGCTGTTCAACTTATGGAGCCAACATTTGGTGGAATAAATCTAGAAGATATTAAAGCTCCAGAATGTTTTGAAATTGAACGAGAATTGAAGAAAACAATGGATATTCCAGTATTTCACGATGATCAACACGGTACTGCCATTATTTCTTGTGCGGCACTAATTAACGCGGCGGAAATTGCTGGCAAAAAACTTGAAGAGATGCGTTTAGTTGTTGTTGGTGCTGGGGCTGCGGGAATTGCATGTAGTCATCTTTACGTTACTGCTGGAGTTAAGCAAGATAATATTGCTATGTTCGACACTAAAGGTCATATCCATAAAGGAAGAACAGATTTAAACGAATACAAAGCAGCATTTGCACAAGAAAAAGCATTCGGCTCTTTAGAGGAAGCATTAAATGGAGCTGATGTTTTTCTAGGTTTATCTAAAGGCGGCTTACTAAAAAAGGAAATGGTTGCCGGAATGGCAAGTACTCCAATTATTATGGCTATGGCAAATCCTAATCCAGAAATTACATACACTGATGCACTAGACGCACGTAGCGATGTAATTATGGCAACAGGTAGAAGTGATTATCCAAATCAAGTAAATAATGTACTTGGTTTTCCTTTTATATTTAGAGGGGCTTTAGATGTTAAAGCAAAAGGAATTACTGAAGAAATGAAAATGGCAGCTGTATTGGCTCTTGCTAAATTAGCAAAAGAAGAAGTTCCTGATGTTGTTAAAAAAGCATATAAAGGCGAAGACTTTTCATTCGGAAGAGAATATATAATTCCTAAACCGTTTGATCCTCGTGTTCTTTGGAAAGTTGCACCAGCAATTGCTAAAGCTGCAATTGAGGGCGGAGTTGCTAGAGAAATAATTACAGATTGGCATGCATATGAAGAAGAGTTAAAAGAACGTCTAGGATTTTCTCAAGAAATTATTCGATTAATGGTTCACAAGGCAATGAAACATCCTAAAAAAGTCGTTTATCCAGAAGGTGAAAACGAAAGTATAATTAGAGCTGCTGACGCAATTGCAAATGAAGGAATTGGTTTCCCAATTCTTATAGGAAGAAAAGAAATAATTGAAAATAAAATTTCTGAACTAGGATTTAAACTCGAAAACTTTGAAATTCATGATTTGAAAGTCAGCGAAAAAGTTGATAAATATGCTACAGAATATTATGAAAAGAGAAAACGTAAAGGGGTAAACTGTCAAGTTTCACAAGGTTGTTT
>JAQICK010000326.1 GCA_027858595.1 Melioribacteraceae bacterium | reverse complement strand
ACCTTTTTACAAGTATTAATTGAATGAGTATTTAAAATATTTTTTTTCATTATCATTAGGTGAAAATTTATCATGCTTAATAAAATCTTCAAACTTTAATGATGTTATATCATTAAAATTGTAAAGTTCTAATCCTAGGTTGGTTAAATATTGATAGGTTGTAACATCTTTTAATTGTAACAAGTCTAAAGCTGCTTGCATTTCATTCATTTTAGCATTTATGCCTGGTGCAATTACCGTTGTTTCATCTGCAAAACCAAAGTTTTTTAAATAATCTATTCGCTTTTTGGTCTTTTCATCGTGGCAAATTATTGCACAGCCTTCAAATGTGTTAAAGATTTTTGTTGCGTGAAAGCTCAGAACCGAGAGATCACCAAAATTTAGTATAGATTCATTTTTTAGCTTTACTCCAAAAGCATGAGCAGAATCATAAATTACTTTAAGTCCATAAATATCAGCAATTTTTTCTATTTTGCGAACATCACATGGATTTCCATAAATATGAACTGGCACAATTGCTGTTGTTTTAGTAGTTATTAAATTTTCAATTTTTGAGGGATCTAAATTATATGTTTTGGGGTCTATGTCACAAAAAACTGGAGTTATTCCATTCCATTTTAATGCATGTGTTGTAGCAACAAAACTGTAAGGAGTTGTAATCACTTCACCGGAAATTCGCATAACTTGCAATGCTGCAATTAGAGCTAACGTACCATTTGCAAATAATGAGATGTGTTTTACTCCTAGATATTCACATAACTGCTTTTCTAATTCCTGATGAAACTTTCCCATATTTGTTAGATTTTTACTTTCCCAAATTTCTTCTAACAGCGAAATAAATTCTGGCAACTCAGGCAATGTGGGTTGGTTTACAAATATCTTTTCTTGTATGTTGGTATCTGTTCTAGACATTAATTCAGAAATCTTTTCTATTATTAGTGTAGATATATAATCCATTATCGTACCAACAAGGAAATGTATGGATTTTTTACTTTTTAATTTCTTTTTAGGAGACCATAAAACACATGGCTAATAATAACCACTAAATGGGGTGGAGGAATTTCAAAAATTGTTGTATCTGTTTGCACTTGTCTTGTTTCTTGAGTCTTGTTTCTTGATTCTTTTATCTAATATCTTTGCTCTTTTTTTACGCGTAAAACCCTTTTAATTTTTCCATTTCGGATTTTATTTTAATATCGGCTTCTTCTTTTAGTTCATTTTGTTCCTTTAATCGTCTTCCTTGCAGTTCTGTTATTTCTGTTTCAAAGAGTTCTATGCGATGTTTTATTTTGGCTTCAAATTGTTTTACCATAAAATCGGTTTCTTTCCTCAAATTTTCTTTCCCTTTTTCTTTTTGGTCAATATATGTACTTACTTTATGAACCATGCTTTGTTTAAAAGAGGATTTTTGCACAACGGTTGAAATAGTTGTAAATACTGATATAATGCTTCCTACTAGAAACGTAATTAATGCCCATTGTGCACCTTCAACCAATACTGTTTTAATTACGTTACTAAAACTTGCCATTTCGTTAAAATCCGAATTTGAGTAGCTAGCAAATCCGCTAAGAAGCAGAACTAAAAGAGAGAGCATGGATGTGTATGTAAAAGCGTTTTTAAAAGTTGCCATTGGGTCTAGGTCGTTTTTTTCATCAATTCTGTTTACTTGATTTTCAAGTGAACTAATTTTTGCGTCCATCTGCGATTCAAAATCGTTAATGCTTAATTTAAGCTTTTCATTCATACGCCTACCGTATGTCACTAAATCATTTTCTGAATGCAATTTTTCGGCTTTAGTTTCTTCTAATTTAGAATCAAAAAGATCTAGCCTATCAGCGAATCCTTCATAATGTCTTTTGGATATTTCCTCTTTTACTATTGCAAGTATTTCATCAAATTTTTTCACAACTTCTTGAGAAGAATCGGACAATAGCAACGACTCACTACCAGTATATCTTTTTACATAAGTTTCAATAAATTTTAGATTTGCGTTTATCCTTTCTGTAAAATAGGTGTCAACTTTAATTCCCCGGAGACTAAATAGAGAAGTTTTTACTTCCTCCAAAGATGCTCTGTTGTGGCTTTTAAATAATTCTAGTTTGTCTTCAAAAAAGTAGAGAATTGGGAAAAACTTTGGTTCCAAAAAGAAATATTTAGTTATCGAATTGTTTAAAAAGAATTCATACAAAGGAAAACTATTATTTTGAACTGCAAAATTTAATCTTGAAATATCTATATTATATATTTCCTCTACCAATTCAGTTGCAAGTTGTAGATTTTCTAATTGAACTTCGGTTAAAGCCAGATGAAACTTTGCGGAAAGCCCAGCATGCTTTAAGCTTAAGGCTTCGTAGAACATTTTATTCGATTTATTGATATCTGAACTTTTTAAATATAAAAATCCTTCAAATAGTTTTAGAATATATTTAAGTTCATCATAGAATTTACTGTCAATATTTTTGTTAAAAATTATTTCTGAAGCATTTTTAATTTGTTCAATTGATTTTTCCGGATTAAAAAGGTCTGCGTCGTAAGAATGTAACACTGCCTGAATTAATGAATTGAAAGCATTGTTCTTAGTTTTATCCAAATAGTGAATCATCGAATTAGCAAAGTATTTTGTGTCGGCACCTTTTTGTCTTTTCAGCCATTTTATATAATATTCCTTTAGCTGAAGCTGTGGATTATTTCCGTTAAGTATGGTGTGATTTACTTTAAATATTTTTTGTAAATACGAAATTAATGGCGATTCTAACATTAAGTAATTTGGGGCATACTCATAGAAAATAAATTTCTCAGAAATTTCTTCGGATAGGGGAATAGAATAAAATTGTGCGTTTTCTTTTACTTTTTGAGCGTAATCGTTGGTGATATCATAATCCGATTGGATATACTTCTTCCCAAAATTTAGCAACTTGGATGCTACTTGGTTTGCTAGAACCTTGTCTTCTGTATAGTAATTTCCTGTCAGATCTTCTGAATGAACCTTCATTTCCGCTACATCCTTGTAATGAAATCTATAATGAATATTAATTTTTATGTAATTATCCTTAATTACAACCATACTATCGAAACAAAGACTAGTTTCTTTAGTTATTAACTATTAATAATTTTTAGTGGAAATAAGTTGGGAATAGAAAAGCTAATTAGGAAAAGTTAATGATACAGTGGTTCCAAAACCCTTTTTGCTTTCAATATTAATCTGAATTTTATTAATATCGCAATATGCTTTTGTTAAAGATAAACCAAGCCCATTGCCCTCGGATCTTCTTGTGTGCCCACTTTCTTCTTGTGCAAATGTATTAAAAATGTTGGGTAAAAATTCTTCAGAAATTCCAATTCCAGTATCAATAAAATCTACCACCAAATTGCCACTTTCATTTTCTTTAAATATCACTTCAATTTCACCTATGTGAGTATATTGAAGAGCATTATGTAATATGTTAGAAAACATTTGAGATATTGAATAAGTATCACCATTTACAATTGTATTATCAATTTTTTTCTGCCATGAGAATTCTAAATCTTTTTCCTCAGCATGTTTACTAAATTCTCTATAAAAAGCACTGTATGTCTCGGCAAATAAATCATACTCATTATATGAAGCTTTGTAAGCACCAACTTGTACGTCGGACATGTTCAGAATTAAATCAATTGTTCTAATAATTCGTTTTCCGGCAGAATCTAAAATTGCAAATGTTGATTGCGTTTCATCATCAGCATCTATATAGTGATCTTCCAAAATCATATTTGAAATATTGAGAATTACATTTATGGGTGTTCTAATTTCATGCGACATTTGTCCAAGAAATTCCGATTTCAATTTATCCGACTGTTCTGCTTTTCTTTTTGCCGAGAGTAACTCTTCTTCTATTTTTTTCTCTTTTGAAATATCTCTTATAATTACAATTCGGGAGAAATTTTCAACATCAGAATTTTTTATTGTTGTTGAAGAGAGAAAAACTGGAAATTCACTTCCGTCCTTTTTAATATTTAGCAATGTGCCTTGCCAAGAAGAGGATGAATTTTGTGATTTGTAAACGGCTTCGTTCGTTTTTTTAGGATTATTAAGTGAACGTAGAATTTTTATTTTCTGTCCTAAAATATCATTTTCTGAATACCCATAAAGCGTTATAAATGCATCATTAACATAGTTAATTTCATTATCGGAATTAGTAATTATTACACACTCACTTATGTTTTTAAATGAATGTGCTAATAATTCAAATTCGTATTCGGTTTTTTTTGACGATGTAATATCTTCAAAAACTCCAGCATTTATAGCCTCATGACCATTCTGATAAGAATTACTTATAAAATGGCCTCTTATAATC
>JAQICK010000448.1 GCA_027858595.1 Melioribacteraceae bacterium | reverse complement strand
TCTAAAAATTTCCTATGTTCTATATACGAAAAATACTTATTTTAGAATAAAAAACACAATTATCTATTATGTTTTTTGCAAAAAAAATCTTGGGATTATAAATATTTAATACCTAATTGAGTTATAATAAGATCATGTGTGAGAGAAATCACCTAAAAGATCGATAAAGTATTTTTAAAGTTATGGAAAGAACAACTCAATAAAAACGAGATTAACTATTGATATTTTAAATATCTATATTAAAACCAGTGAATGGTTACTATAAATTTGATTAGGAATAACATGAATAAAACAATTACAATATTTGGAAGTGCTAATCCAATAGCCGGTGAGGAAGAATACGAAACAGCTTATAGACTTGGGCAAATTCTTGGGCAATCCGGATTTTCAGTTTGTAGCGGAGGCTTTCAAGGTATAATGAATGCAGTTTCAAAAGGTGCAACAGAAAGTGGTGGAAAAGCAATTGGAGTCACCGTGGATTTATTCAGTTCAAAGAAAAGTGAGTATTTAACTGAAGAAATAAAGTGTGAAACCCTGCTGAGCAGAATTGAAAAAATGGTTGAGCTAGGCGACGCCTACATTATTTTAAGTGGAGGAACAGGAACTTTAGTAGAGTTTTCAACTGTCTGGGAATATGTTAACAAAAACCTAATGCCTTCAAAACCAATTTTTGCACATGGCAAAATGTGGGAGCCAATGATTGGAACAATTGACAACCGATTGGAGTTTGAAAACAAACGAACTGGAATTGTTAAATACCTTGATAATATTGAGGATTTTGAGAATGAGCTGTTAAAGTTACTCTGATATTACTACGGCACCAACAAATAGTGATTATTTCTTTTTGATGACTTAGAAACATATGTCATTTCGAAATGAGTGCCGATTATTTTTATCGGGGCGATTGAAAACCGTAAGCTCACCGAAGGTAAATCCCCTGCTATTAACGAGATTTCTCATCCCGCCATACGGGATTCGAAATGACAGACCCTTCTTTAAAGATTATTTATCGATAAGCTTCCGATTAAATAATGCTGTTCTAATTTGAACTCAGCCATCACTTGCAACCATTTCATTAAGCCTTGCAAGATTTTCAGTTTCCGCAATTACAATAAGTTTATCCCCAATCTCAATTTTTTCTGTTGATCTCGGATTATAAATGAAACTAACATCCGATTTATAAATTGCAATTACCATAATATTCAACTCTTTTCTAAGTGGCGATTCTGCTAAAGTTTTTCCAACAAGAGGACAAGGTTTGGTAATTGAAATCTCTTCCAAATTAATGTTCATTCCATTTTTACGAGCAATACCTTCAATAAAGTCAGTAACGCCTGGACGTAAAAGCAAGTGAACTATTCTCTTTCCTCCAAGTTCGTATGGTTTTACAACTCTATTAGCTCCAGCTTTTTGTAGTTTGGATTCTGTTCTTTCTTCAATTGCCCTAGCAACAACAAATAAATCTTTGTTGAGTTCACGAGCTGAAAGAGTAATAAAAATATTTTCAGCATCCGATTTAACTACAGCAGCTAACCCTTTTGCCTTTTCAATTCCAGCTTGAATTAGAGTTTCGTCGTTAGCTCCGTCGCCGTGAATAAAAAGAAATCCTTTTTCAATTATTTGATCTATTTTTTCTTGGGCACTATCAATTACTACGAACTCTTCATTATTATCAATTAGAGTATCACAAACTTCTCGCCCCATTCTCCCATATCCGCAAACTATATAATGATTTTTTATTTTCCCTAATTGTTTGCTCATTCTATTTCTCCTAAAAAGTTGTGTTTCAATAATTAGTTGTGCAGCTTTACTACCAGTATATGCAATTGTTAAAACTCCAGAAATGATAATAAATATTGTAACAACCATACCTGCATCAGATAAAGGACGTACTTCCTTGAATCCTGTAGTTGAAATTGTAATAATTGTCATATAGAAAGCTTCAAGAATTGAAAAATCTTCACTCAACGAATAAAATACAGTTCCAATAATAGTTATCACTGTAAGGGCAACTAGCCCAAGACCTACCTGATTTAATAATTTTTCTTTCATAAAGCCAAATTGTTTTAACTATTATTAGTCAATTACCGAAAATATTACACCTAAATTTAACAATAAAAAAAGCCCCTAAAAAATTTAAATTTTAGAGGCTTTAAGAAATCTATCTCATTTCTAATTTATTTTGTACTATCCGCAGCAAGTTTAGTTTTAGCCAATGCTTTATATCTTGCAACTGTTCCTTGAATATTTGCATCTGCTGGAACTTCTTTTGCAAGTCCTTCAAACAGTTTTGCTAATTTTTCGTAGTCTTCTCTATTTTCATAAATGTCACGTAATACTACGTATGGATTATACTGACGTTGGAAATCTCTAGGATTCGCTTCCAATCGTGCAACCATAATTGGCTCAAGTTCATTAACCATTGCAGTATATTGTTCATTAGCTCCAGCGGAGTAGTATAAATTAGAAATATCGTACAACAATTCGTATCGCATTTTAATGTTTTTGCGAGGAAGCTTTTTCTCCATTTCATCTAAAACTTCAACAGCTTTGTCTTGCTGACTTTGATCTAAATAATAGATTGCTAAACGTAAAAATGAGTTACGATAATTTTGTGATAAACGCTGATGGTTTTCATCCAAGAAGATTGTTGTATCGTTTAATCCTCTGAATTTAAATCCAGGTTGATAAGTTCTACTATAATCAGCTGGCTCGTTAAATAATTGTTTTCTCATTAATTCTTCGTTAATGTAATAGACTGGCTTATCTCGTTTTTTAGGAACCAATTTGAAAGCCATTCCTTCCATTTGAAGATAATCATCAAGTCCAAGTCTGCTATCTTCAGCACAGGTAACAGCATAGTAAACTGGGCGTTCCCAGTTGGCTGCTTGTAAAATACTGAGAGCTACCAAATCTTGAATTCTTACAACTTTAATGTTGCTATAAGAAGTTGTGTTTTTCATGTGCCAACTTATGCTACCCGCGTTAGTAATCGAAGTATCTGTAACGCCTGCTTCAGTAAAAACTGCTTGCGGAACTGCAAGCCGCATTGTTCTAGGTTCCCAACGCGATGGACCAATTCTATCAACTTCTCTATCACTCATATTCATTGCAATTTTTTTACTTCCGTATGGTGCTGTGTTTTTAAGTTGCTTAACATACCAAGGTGTGTTTAACAGACTTAAGTTAGCAACTCGTACATCACGACGTACACCTTCAACGTCTTGCAAATACCAAAGTGGGAATGTATCGTTATCGCCATTTGTAAAAAGGACAGCATTTGGAGCAACTGATTGAAGTAAGTTGTAAGCATAATCCCAAGGCACAAAATTGTTAGATCTATCGTGTGTAAAATAGTTTGCCTTCATCATAGTTACAGGAACAGCCAAAAGAATAAGCAACATAATAAAAGAAAAAACTGGTTTCATTAACTTAGAATTTTTAAACTGTGTAACTATTAAATCTAATAAGCCTCTTGTTCCAAGTCCAATCCAAATGGAATAGACAAAGAATGCACCAACATAAAAATAATCACGTTCACGAGGCTGTGGTTGTTGCTGATTCTGATAGAACACTGTTAAATATCCAAGGAAAATGAACATAGCCATCATAGCCGAAGCCATTTTCCAATCGCGTCTAAATTGATAATAAATTCCAAATAGACCAAGCAAAAATGGAATAGCAAGAAATTGCCAAAAATTAACTCCCGAGCCTTGAACAGTAGAGTCACGACCTATGTAATTCCATCCGAGATATCGGTTAAACATACGATCCATTTGGTAATTCCAAAAGAAATCTAAATCGCTACTGTAATTTGTATAAATTTTTTGTTGATGTCCTTCTTGTGAAAATCTACGTTTGAATGCTGGGAAATCGCCATATTGCTCACGATTCATATACGAATGAAACTCTGACATAGTTTTAGGATCATTCAAATTTATTGGTGTATCCTGGTTTGCTCTAATCATTGTCATAGAATAAGTTGAGTAGCCAAGTAATATAAATAGAACACTTTTTGCTAAAAGATTTGTTGTTTGCTTATTATTTTTTTGCGACCAATAAATTAAATATCCAACAGCTAAAAATATTCCAAGAAATACTGTTATATTCAGTGTAAAATCGTTACCACTTAAATTGTAAATTAGTTTTGGAATATATTTAACAAATCCTGGATAAACAGAGATAAGCATTACACCACCAATCATTATTGGTATGTAAAAAGAATTTTTTTGAAATACTTTTTTCCACATTGCACCCATATACACCAACCAGAAGATTCCAATTAGTGTAACAAATCTTAAATCGAATGCTTTATACTCTTCGGGATTAGGAGCAGTTGTATCCGTAGCTGTTGCCCAAATAGCGAGTGCAATAATTACTGTTCCAATAGCTTGAAATAAAAACAAGTAAGCTGTTTTTTTTGTTACAACATCATCGTGTAAATATTTGCGGAACATTACAACCATTACAATTGGGACCATTGCAAGAACCGACATTAAATGAACACCAATTGAAAGCCCAATTAAGTAGGCAATCATAATTAAATATTTTTCGTTATCTGGGTTATCTGCCTTTTCGTTCCAAAGCAAAATTAACCAAGTTACAAAAGCAATAAAGAAAGTTGAGAATGCATAAACTTCTGCTTCAGTTGCATTAAACCAAAACGTATCGGCAAATGCTAAAGATAAAGCACCAATTGCTGCAGAAAAATAAGTCCCTATTTGACTAAGAGAAGAATCATATTTCTTTTTGTTATAATTCTCAATTAATTTTACAACAGATAAATAAAGGAAGAGAATTACAAGAGCACTTGATAAAATTGATATTGCATTTACACGAAAGGCAATGTTTTCGGCAAACGGAATCATTGATAAAAACCGACCAATCAGAATAAAAAATGGTGTTCCAGGTGGATGTGGAACTTGTAGAGCATAGGATGATGCGATAAACTCACCGCAATCCCAAAATGAAAGTGATGGTTGTGCAGTAGCAAAATATGTTGCAGCTGCAATTAAAAATACTATAAATGCTATAATTCTGTGAATGTTTTGTTGACTCATTCTTTCCTCATTTTGTCAAATTACAATTTTATTATTTCTTAAATAAATCGTCTAAATTTGGTTTCTTTCTATTAACATAATATTTTGTGTAAAGTTCCTTAAGTCTTGCAAAAGAAATTGAATCTAAATCTTCTTCGTCTTTATCACGCTTTAAAGTAGTACTAAAAAAGTTACGTTCCTTTTCATCCATTTTATTTTCATATCTTTTTAGTGCTTCAATAAAATTTTTTTGGTCTTGGTAACTACTCATTTTTCATCTTTTTTATTAAAAAACAGAATGCTAAATATATGCAACGAGTATGACAATTTCTTTGATACAAATACATCATTTATTTTAATCATAAAAAGGGAGGATGTCATTTCCGAAAGCTCTTATCGGAAATCTTGATATCCTCTGTGAATAATAAGAATAGAGTTTCAGCAAAAAAAATTTGTCATTTCGAACAAATGTGAGAAATCTTAAATAATTCAAAAGATTTCTCACAAAAAACGGGTTCGAAATGACAGACCCGTTAATTTTGCAGAAACTCTAACGACTACTTTAACTTAATTCAGGATACCATTCTTTAACTTTTTTAATAAAGTGATCAGCAGATGCTTGCCACGAAAATTTTAATGACCACTCTTTTGCGTTTCTCGAAAACTCATTTCTCTTTTCTTTATCATCAATTAATTCAGAAATTCTACTAACTAATTCAGTCTCGTTACCAATCTTAACTAAATATCCTGTTTTTTCATTTTTGATTGAATCTCTAAGTCCAGGAACATCGGAGCCTATAACTGGTGTGTTCATTGCGTTTGCTTCAATTACCGTAATTCCCCAACCTTCTTTCATTGCCATTGTAACAAAAACCCAAGCTCGCCCAAGTAATTTTGCTTTATTTTCTTCCGAAAGAAATCCTAAAAATTTCACTGAATCTTTTAGCCCTTTTTCAACAACGTATTTTTTTAGTTCTTCTGTATGATCTCCAGAGCCACCAATGTGTAATTCAATATCTGGATATTTTTCTTTCAATTTAGGAAGGACATCAACGACCAACTCAACTTGCTTATATTTTTTAATTCTTCCAACATATACCAATAGTGGAGTTTCCGATTTTTCAACTTTTGTGTTTTCAAAAAGCTCTTGGTCAATTGCGTTGTAAAGGTAATCAATTTTTTCTTCTGGTTGACCGAGAGCAGCTAATTCATTTTTAGTGCTTGGAGAGACTGTAAATATTGGCGTTTTACTATAATATTTTGGAATCAGTTTTTCGCATTGAGAGATGTAGTAAGCCATAAACCAAGGAATCTCTTTATATAGTGTGCTTCCGTGGATGTGGTGTAAAATTCCTACAATTGGCTTTTTTATATATCTTGGTGTATCCATTGGAATTTTTGAAATGTCATCAACAATTAAATCGTAATTGTTTTTCGCCAAATGTTTTTTATAGAATCTTTTAAACATGTGCTTAAAAACAAATTTACTCCCTACTCTATAAATTTTTATTCCGTCAATTGTTTCTTCGGCTTTAGCACCTGTAAATGAATGTACAACGAGAGTAACCTCGTGTCCCATCTTTACTATTAATTTGAATATTTCGTGGAAGTGTATTTCGGCTCCGCCCATTTCTGGATTTTTAATACACCGCCAATTTGCTACAAGTATTTTCATTATTCTTTTAGAGAATAAGACTCAAGATATGAGAGCTGAGATTTTTCTTAATCTTACTCTTAATTCCTGATCTTTTCTCTTATTGTTAGAGTAACAATTATCTTGAGATTTCTAAAAAACAGAAACACTTAAAATTATTGCTAAGAAAAAATTAAAGTGAACCCAAAATATATAAAACTATACACTTAGCAAGTCCGTTTTTCGGCATACTTTTTCTTATTTTCACTCTCATGATTAGTGAAAAGATTTTTATTAATCTAGCAGAGTTGGACATGAATGACATTTCTCTTTGCAAGATGTAGAATTACCAAAGCAATAACTTTGAATGTTAAATATTTTTTTCCTAAAGCCAATAGAATAAACATGCAAACCCTGAAGAAACACAAGCCCTTAGTTTCAATAATTTTACCAACTTACAACCGCGAGAATTACTTGAAACGGTCTGTCGATTCAGTTTTAAACCAAACATACAAAAACTGGGAGTTGATAATTGTTGACGATGGAAGCACCGATGATACTTTATCACTTGTTAAAAGCTACCTTAATAAATTTTCAAACATCCGATATTTCTTTCACGAAAATAGAGGTGCTGCATATTCTATGAACATTGGAATGGAAAATGGCAAAGGAGATTATTTTACATTTCTAGGAAGCGACGACGAATACCTTGCAAACCATTTGAAATTACGAATTGAATATTTAGCTGCACATCTGAATCTTGATTTACTTCACAGTCCTGCAAAAATTATTGGTGATGAGTTTGTAAAAGACAAATACGATTTAACAAAAAAAATCCATTTGGATGAGTGTACTCTGGGTGGAACACTGTTTGGCAAAGCAGAAGTATTCAAAAAATTAAATGGTTTTAAGGAAGTAAACTATAGTCCAGAATCGGAATTTATTGAAAGAGCAGAGAAAACTTATAAAATTGAAAAACTTAACTCACGCACATATATTTATCACCGAGATACACCTGATGGAATTTGTAATAATATTTAATATGAAGTTTTAAGCTACTAACTTTAGATTAAAACGCTTCTTCTAAAGAGAAATAAACTCCGCTTGTATTTTTACCAAAGCCAATATCCATACGTACATTTAAGTTTTCTTTTTCGTCAAAAGCATAACGTAAACCAACACCATAAGAATATTTGAACTGCGCCAAGACAAATTTATTAAATCTTGAAGCTACATCGCCCATTCCGAAAAAAGCTACGGCACCAAGTCGCCACCAAAACATTTTTCGGTATTCTATTTGCCAAGTTAAGTATGCCTCGTCGCGATAGCGTCCTAGAAAATATCCACGCATTCTACTAGAACCACCAAGAGCAGGAAGTTTAAAAAACGGAATATTTCCAGACATAGATTCCAGATAAACTTGACCAGCAATAATATTTGATTTTCCTAAATCATGATATCTTCTAAAATCAATCACCATTCTGTTGTATGTGAAATCACTACCCCAATCTTTGCCCATAAAAATCATTCGCACTTTGAAAAAACCGTTTTTTGTTGGATAGAAAATATTATCTCTATGATCAACAATTAACAGCAAACCGAACCCTGAAGTATTTCCACCGTTGGAACCAACGACTTCGTTGTTTATCAGTTGAGCATTTTCCCTTTTATCAATCATTTCATTTAGAGAGTATTCATAGATAAATCCGACATGCAATTTTTTCAACAAACTTGTTTCGTATCCAATCTCAGTGTAAATCCGAAAAAGTCCCATTTCATATTCTGGGTTTTCAATTTCACGAGTTTCGTTACCAATTCCGTAAAATTTAGATATCTCTTTGTTATAAATAAATTTTGATTCGCTAATAACCTTGGCAGTTCCACCAAAATATAGCGTTGGCATTACGGAAAGAGAATATTGATAATTAATCGTGTAATATGTGGATAGTTGAACTTTTGAAGGTTGCAAATATTCCTCCAACCCTAATCTTGTGTATACCATTCCACCAGCACCAAAAGCAAATTGTGTTTCTGGAGTATAAAATCCCATTGGATAATATGCATATTCAATTTTTCTTGATTTACTAGAATCAGAAGCATTTTGAGCAAAAAGCTGCATTCCTATTATAAGAAATGTAATTAGAGTAAGTTTAATGTTCATATTATTTCAACTTATAGAAAAAAACTAAAAATAGGGAATTATTCTATAAAGTTAAATCATATATTTATCAATTATCTCTTGAGGAATACGTGCAGGTCTTAAATTAGTAATATTAATTAACGTGAAATTTCCATAACCATCGGCAATTAGTTTGTCTTTTGATTTACTATGTGTAAAGTTTCACAAGGTTGTTAATGTTTTTTATCTCACTTTGCGAAGTGAGATAACAGTAATTTAAGAGAAGTTGGGGGAACGAAAGGAACCCGTAGGGCGACTGGAGTTCCCCCAA
>JAQICK010000004.1 GCA_027858595.1 Melioribacteraceae bacterium | reverse complement strand
CTTCTGCGAGCTATTCAGATGATAAACCATTTAAAAGAAGTACATCAAAAATTAATGGAAATATTGCTACGGTAGAAATTAATGACTTACCATTTGGAGAATATGCGGTTTCGGCATTCCACGATGAAGACAATGATAAGGAGTTAGGAACTGGAATGTTCGGTATTCCAACTGAGGGCTATGGTTTTTCTAATAATGCAAGAGGTAGTTTTGGTCCCGCAGAATATGAAGATGCAAAGTTTTTTGTTAAAGATATAATAACAACTATCTCGATTGAAATTGAATAATAATCTTAAGAAATGAAATTATGAAAATACTATTATATATAATTATTACAATCTTATTGAATGTAGCATTGGCTGCGCAAAATAAAGTTGTTATTAAGGGCGTTGTTGATGATTCGAAAAATAAACCCTTACCATATGTAAATGTTTTTATTCTGAATAGTTTTGAAGGTGCAATGACAGATGAGGAAGGTCGATTTGATTTTGTAGCAAAATCAAAAAACGAATTTACGATTGTTGCCTCTACAGTAGGATATAAAAAACATCAAAAATCTCTTAAGAATAACTCTAATGAAATTTTGGAGCTTGAAATTATTTTAGCTCCAACTTCAATAGAATTGGAAGAAGCAGTTGTAACCAGTAGTGGATTTAGTTCGCAGGAAGAAGAGGGAATTACCGTTACTCAAATGGATGTTTTTACAACTCCTGGTGGTGCCGCAGATATTTACCAGTCGTTAAAAACTATGCCTGGGCTAACACAAGTTTCTGAAAGTGCTGAACTGTTTGTGAGAGGTGGGAATCCTAATGAAACTATTACAATGATAGATCAGGCTCCAATCTATCATCCTTTTACTCTTGAATCATCTTATGGCGGATTATTTTCAAATCTAAATACCAGCTCGTTTAAAGATTTATATTTTTCCAGCGGAGGTTTTTCGGTAAAATATGGAAATGTTTTATCTGGTGTGCTAGATATCGAAACAAAAAATGAACCAACATCATTTACCTTTGATATAGGTATTTCGATGGCTTCTGCGCAAGTTTCAACTAGCGTTCCAATTGTTGACGAAAAATTAGGGCTTCATTTTTATTCGCAACAAAGTTTTACAAAACCATTAATGATGGCAAATGGCATTGGGGATAGATTTTCAAATTATCCAACATCGCGTAATATTGGCCTATCACTTATCTACCGATATTCCAAAAGCGGTAGGATAAAAATATTTGGTATGCTTGCCGATGACAATCAAGGCGTAGAAGTAGAAGAGGCGAATTTTACAGGAATTTTTAATGGGTTATCAAATAATAGATTTATAAATATCCAGCATTCCGATATAATAGGAAATAACCTATTTACAAAAAATAGCTTCTCATATAATCGATTTTCCAACATATGGAAACTAGGTGTTCTTAATTTAGAAAGTGCGGATGTAGTTTATAAATATAGGAATGATAATGAACTACTTCTAAACACAAAAACTAAACTTTTGTTTGGGGTTGAAATTGAAAATAGAAAACGTGAATATATCGGAACAATTCCAGCAGAAGATTTTGATATGCGAGATAGAGAGGGAAGTGGTGAAATAATAAACGAAACGGTGGGGGGAACTCGTTTCGGAATATATTTAGAGGTAATAAAATCAAGTCTTTGGGGAATCAGAAATCTGTCTGGAATTATTGGTGTTAGGTTCGATTATGCAAAACAAATAAATCTTGGTTGGGCTGATCCGAGATTTTCGATAGGGTACAAGTTAGGTGATGAAGCATCCATAAAGGGGGGAATAGGAATGTTTCATCAGCTGCCAGATATTAGATTACTTGCCCCGATGGATGGGAATCCCGATTTACTGCCTATGAGTGCCGTTCATTATTCGCTATCGTATGATCAGAAAATTGATAAAAAAAATAATTTTCGCATAGAAGCCTATTATAAAGATTATGACCAGTTTCCACTTGAACACAATTTCAAACATTATGTAAGCCAAGGTTATGGCTATGCTGCAGGGATTGATGCTATTTTGAAGGGAAAACTTTCGAGTGAGTTGGATGGCTGGATATCGTATGGATTTATTAAAACGGAAAGAAAATGGATGGATTTTAAAACGCTTACCAATAGCAGTTTCGATATAACTCATAATCTTTCTATTGTTGCCAGATATAATATAACTTCAATGTGGCAGTTAGGTACAACATATAAATTAGCAACTGGAAGACCCTATACCCCAATAGTTGGAAGTGACTATAGAGACGACTTAAAAATTTATGAACCTGAATATGGTTCCAAAAATTCAGATAGATACAAGTTCTACCAAAGATTAGATTTTAGAATAACTCATCTAAACCAATTGTTTGGTAAATATTTCACAGTATTTTATATTGAAGCCTTAAACATTCTTAATATTCACAATATGTTTGGATATGCATATAATCAAGATTATTCTAAACGAAAAGAGGTAGATAGTTATTTTGGACAAAGAATATTAGTCCTTGGAATGAGTATCAGTTTATAACTCATCCGCTAAAAATTTTTGCAAAAATACTTGGTGTAAATTCAAACCATTTTGGAATCTCCTTTTTATTAATTCTTAAACCGTAATAATTTTTTGTATATTTTCCACAATTATTGTTATTTATTTAAAATAACAGAAGAAAAAGATTTTGGAAATGAATATGTCTATTATTAAAAGAGTTACTATCAAATTCCATTTCCGAGAAAAAAGAGCCGTTGACGATAATTAAATATTATAGCTGCTTAGATTCATTAGATTGAAAAAATAACTTGAGAAAACAATGAGTATTCAAAACATCCCATTTCAAAGTATTGATTGGACAAAAATTTCTAAAACAGAACACAAAGGCGAAACAGGTATTGCTTATTGGCAGACAATTCAATTACAAGGTTTACGGATTAGAATGGTTGAATATTCTAGAGGCTATATTGCAGACCATTGGTGTGAAAAAGGACATATTTTGCATTGTCTGGAAGGAGATTTTGTTAGCGAACTTAAAGATGGCAAAAAACACACTTTAACAAAAGGGATGACCTATGTTGTTTCGGATGAACTAAGTTCGCATCGTTCAGTAACAGAAAACGGAGTAAAATTATTAATTATTGATGGTGCTTTCTTGAAGCTAAAAGTTGAATAAATACTAAAATGATTATTAAGGGACTTGTGGTATTATTTGGTAAATTAAGTTTGTGAAAAACATTAATAAACTAAAGGAAATAGATATGGAACTATTAGATAAACTAAAATGGCGTTATGCTACAAAAGCCATGAATGGCAAAAAAGTAGCACAAGAAAAAATAGATACAATAATTGAAGCAGCATTGCTAGCTCCCACATCAAGTGGGTTACAGCCTTTTGAAATATTAGTGATAACCAATCATGAAGTTAAGGAAAAAATTAAAGCCATTGCATGGAGCCAATCGGTAGTTACAGATTGTTCTCATTTGTTTGTATTTGCAGCTTGGGATACCTATACAGCGGAACGTATTAACGAATTCTTTGACCTAACAAATACCGTGCGTGGAGCAAAAAATGAAGGATGGGAAAATTATCGTCAAATGTTATTAGGCAGTTATCCACAAAGAGATGCAGAAGTTAATTTTAATCATGCGGTAAAACAGGCTTATATTGCATTTTCTCAATCAATTGCTGCCGCTGCTTTTGAAGGTATTGACACTACTCCAATGGAAGGTTTCGATCCGGCTGCGTTAGATGAAATTTTAGGTTTACGTAAAAAAGGATTGCGAAGTTGTGTTCTTCTTGCCGTAGGATACAGAGATGCTGAAAAGGATTGGTTGGTTAATTTACCTAAGGTTCGGAAAAGCAAAGAAGATATGGTAACAATTATAGATTAATAATTGAAATGAAACCAGATTGTTCAACCATTGCATGTGTAGTGGTGGAATAAATTGGGATTTTAGGTATAATTTCATCCAACATAGAATTATCTTGACATTTAAAATTAATAATCATATTTTTCGACTAGAAAACGTTATTAGTCGAAAGTGGAGTAGGAGAAATTTTAATGGATGATAAAAAAGAACGTATAATTACAATTGCTGAACAGCTCTTTGCTCGTTTTGGAATACAGAAAACCACAATGGAGGACATTGCGAAAAAAGCTCGGATGGGCAAGTCAACAATGTATTATTATTTTAAGAGCAAGGAAGAAGTATTTGCTGAAGTTATGCGGAGAGATTCAGTTATCTTTAAACTTGAATTAAACCAGGCAATTGCACGAGGAAAAACACCACAAGAAAAAATTAGTAATTATGTTCTTGCACGCATGAAACATTTGAAAGCACTAAGTAGCTACTATTTAATGCTCACAGATGAATATATTGAGCATTTTACTTTTGTTGATAGTGCAAGAAAAGATTTTTTAGATTTTGAGAATATTACCCTTTCTACATTACTAAATGAAGGTGTACACCAAGGTATATTTGACATAGAAAATGTTGAGACAACAGCCAGAAATTTTGCAATTTGCTTAAAGGGTTTGGAATATCCTTTCTTTACAAAAGATATGGAAAATGATATTGAGAAATGTAGTAATCAAATGCTAAAGAAATTATTCAAAGGAATTGAAGCTCGCTAATTTTTTTTGTTCTATTGTCGACTATTCGACTATATTGGTCGAAAACTATTTAATTTAAACATATTATTAGGAGGACCATCATGAAGATATTACTTGTATATCCAGAAACGCCTTCCACTTTTTATAGTTTCACCAGCGCATTGGAGTTTGTTTCAAAAAAATCAGCTGAACCACCATTAGGGTTGCTCACGGTTGCATCCATACTACCGAAAGAATGGGATAAAAAGTTAATTGATATAAATGTTACTGAGCTTAAAGATAAACATTTGAGTTGGGCAGATTATGTATTTATAAGTGGAATGAATATTCATAAAAATTCATTTAAAAAAGTTGTAAAGCGATGTAATCAAATTGGAGTAAAAGTAGTAGCTGGTGGACCAATGGTAACTTTTGAACACGAAGAGTTTACAGGAATTGACCACTTTATTTTAAATGAAGCTGAAATTACTTTGCCACAATTCCTTTATGATTTAGAAAAGGGCTATCCAAAATATCTTTATACTTCATCAGAATTTCCAGATATTTCAGTAACACCAATTCCACAATGGGAGTTATTGGACATGAAGAAATATGCAAGTATGAGTCTTCAGTATTCACGTGGGTGCCCATATAATTGTGAATTTTGTAGTATCACTATATTAAATGGTCGTAAACCTCGCACAAAAAGTAGCGACCATTTTATTAAGGAAGTTGAAGCATTATACTATTCTGGTTGGCGAGGCGGAATTTTTATTGTAGATGATAATTTTATTGGCAACAAAAAGAAGCTCAAATCTGATTTGCTCCCAACCTTAATTAATTGGATGAAAGAGAAAAAACACCCCTTCTCTTTTAGCACCGAGGTTTCAATTAATCTTGCTGATGATGATGAATTGATTCGTCTAATGGTTGATGCAAATTTCAATAGTACCTTTATCGGTATCGAAACCCCAAATAGCGAAAGCTTAGTTGAGTGTGGAAAATCGCAAAATTTAAACCGCGATTTGGTTGAAGCTGTTAAAAAACTTCAGAGAAACGGCATAATGGTTTCCGCTGGCTTTATTATTGTTTTTGATAATGATCCAAAAGATATTTTTGAAATACAGAAAACTTTTATTCAGAAATCGGGTATCGCAACTGCAATGGTTGGTTTGCTAAATGTTCCTCTTGGAACTCGTCTTTTTAGCCGCTTAAAGTCTGAAAATAGATTGATAAAGACAACCAACGGAAACAATATGGATAGTGTTCTGGATTTTATTCCAAAAATGAATCCACAAGAGTTGGTTAATGGTTATAAAGATGTTCTAAAAACCATCTATTCGCAAAAAGTCTATTATGAAAGAGTTAAAACTTTTCTTAACGAATACCAACCAAAGTTTAAACCAAGAAAAATTTCAGTAAATGATATACAAGCTGTACTCAAATCATTCTGGAAGTTAGGAATAATGGAAAAGGAAAAGCGATATTACTGGAAGCTTTTCTTCCTCAGTCTTTTCAAACATCCACAAAAATTTGCAGCTGCCATGACTCTTTCTGTTTATGGATATCATTTTAGAAAAATTGTAGAATTAATTTAAATAGTATAACAATATGATTAACAAAGGAAGAGTATTATCAGCAATAAAAGGAGAGAATATGGTTAACAATTATGTGGTCTCGGCTGTTATATCAGTCTACAATGAAGAGACCACGGTTATGGATGTTGTAAAGACGGTTTTAGAATGCGAATTTGTTGACGAAGTTATAACCGTTAATGATGGATCAACTGACACCACTAAGAATCAGCTAGAAATATTTCAAACTGATTCTAAGTTCAAATATTTAAATTTTGAGAAGAACAAGGGAAAGTCCTACGCAATGATTACTGGAGTAGAAGAATCAAAAGGCGACATTATCATTTTTATAGATGCTGATCTGATAGGACTTAATGTAAATCATATAAACCAAATTTTAACAGAATTAGTATCTGGAAAGGCAGACATGATAATTGGTCAGCCAACAGAAAACAAGCTTGATGAAAAGTTAAATCCTTTTCAAATGTTATCTGGTGAGCGTGCAATTTTCAAAAAGGACATCCTACCAGTTATTGAAGATTTACGAACAGTAAAGTATGGCATAGAAACTTTGCTTAATCTTTATTACAAAAGTAAAGGGCTAAGTATTAGGTTTACATATTTATGGAATCTGTTTCATCAGATAAAACCGAGAAAAGAGGGTTTCAATTCTTTTGTTAAAAATTATTCAATGGAGGCGAAAGACATTATAACCACACTTATAGCGCACCATCTACTTGTATGGTCTGCTTTAGGACATTCAATTAGAAAACGTAAGCGTTAAAATGGTTGCTTTAGCTTTTATTATAGGATTAATTATTGCAATTCCTATCGGTCCTTTAGGACAAATAATTATTAATCGTAGTCTTAATCGAGGATTTTGGCATGGGTTTTCACTTGCTATAATTGATGCCTTTGTCAATGGTATATTATGTGTGGTATTTCTTTACGGAATAAGTTCATTGGAAATGCAACCTGTGTTGAAGTTAGTTCTCAATATTATAGGCTTCACTTTTTTGCTTTTTGTAGGAATAAAAGAATTTTGTTTTACACGTAAGGTATTAAAAAAGAATGTTTTATTTGAAACAAAAACTTCCGTAAGGTTTAAGGATATTTTAGAGAATCTTTTAATTACGATCGTATATTATATTAGTAATCCGACAATATTGGCATTTTGGATTAATTTTTCTACTATTATTCATGGCAAAATACTTGTGGACGCAACACTTACAAGTATTTTAATATTTAGTTTCCTATTTGCTGTGGGAGTATTAACCAGTCAATATCTCGGAATCATATTTATGAAGAATATCCAGCATATTGAAAAATTTAAGAAGATTATTAAATATGCATCTACTGGGCTTTTTATTTTAACGTTTGGATATTTCTTCTTTACTATCATCCAATCAGCATTGGAAATACAAGCAGCAAATTTTTAGA
>JAQICK010000154.1 GCA_027858595.1 Melioribacteraceae bacterium | reverse complement strand
AGATAGCCACATTTGAAACGATTAAATATTTCCTTAAGTTGACAGCATTTCTTACCTAGAACTGGACATGATTGAATGGATTATTTGAGTTGAGATTTTTAAAAGTCCCCTCTTGAGAGGGGATTTAGGGGTGTGTGCTTTATTGGTTTTAATTCATTTTTTAATTAAGTCTATTTCAAGTTGTTTCACTTACGTCATCTTGAAAAATATCTTCTATTTTCAATCCAAAAAGACGAGCAGCTTTGAAAGCTAAGGGCAAACTGGGATCAAATTTACCAGTTTCAATCGCATTTATTGTCTGGCGAGAAACTTCTAGAGCAGTAGCCAAATCTGCCTGAGTCCAATCTCGTTCAGCACGTAGTACTTTTAGTCTATTTTTCATTTGTACCGCCTGTTGCCTAAGAAAATTCCAATGCTATATGTAAGACCCATTAATATTATTAAATTGGAAATTTCTGCATTCGGGTGAACTATTTTTGCTTGAGCGAGTAAGCTGTATGTAATTCCAATAACAATTCCAACAACTAGTGATAATGCAGTAGCTTCTAATTGTATTTTTTGCTGTAATTCATCCAATCCCTTTAGATGATCTTTATTAGCAATAATATATCCAATACCAATTGCTAGATTAAATAAAATTGCTATTAATGAAATGGTTTCATTGTCTTCCCAAATATATAAACGTCCAAAAGTAGCTATTGCCAATGTTACAACCCAGGCAATTGTCCATCTGAAAAGTCTGATAGTATTTTTTTTGGTGTTCTTCTTCCAATTGCTTGAATTTATTGTTTGTTTTTCCATGTGTCGTACTCCTTTGTCTTATTGTTAAGTTTGCTTGACACAAAAGTAATGTTGTTTATACATAAAATCAAGTGTGTTTTACAAAAAGATTAGCAACCCAGACATATTGTGCCAAAATACACTCTATATCTTCGTTCTGTTCATCATGTTTTTCCAGCCTCCTACGTATCTATACAAGCATTTATTCAACAAATTTTGGAATAAGGCAAGTTATTATTATGTTGTATTTCAATAAATAGATAATGTGAGTTTTCCGAAATAATGAATAATAATCAGATAATAATATTTTTAGATAGGCTAGAAAGTTTTATTTATAACAAAGAATTGATAAAACTAATTCTCTCTAATAGAAAAGATAAGTCTTCGGATTTGAAAAATATTATTGTAACTATTGTAAAACTAAAAGTGGGCTATAGATTAAGTTTTGTATACAGACATGATACTAATGATATTACCAAAAATTACGAATTTGAAGAAGGAATAATTTTAATAAAAGAGGCTCTTAATACAAAATTTCATAATGCTGAGATTACTAGTAGTAGTGAAAATCTATCACTTGTAACAAACCCGAATGGTAAAGTTAAGTTAAAACGAAGTGAACCTACATTACAGCCTTTGGCTACGTTCAATCATAATCATGTGAAAGAAAGGTTAATTAAAACTGATGGAAATGTTTATTTACGTGAGCTTGGGATAATAAATGCTGAGTGGGAAGTTCGTCGTGAAATGGGCGATAAGTTCAGACAAATAAACAGATACATAGAATTGCTGTCACCTTATTTTAATGAAGCAGAACTAAAAGAGAATTTTCATATTGCAGATATGGGTTCTGGAAAAGGATATTTAACTTTTGCATTATATGATTATCTAACCATCAATCAGAAAAAAAATATTAAGATGACTGGTGTGGAGTTTAGAGACGATTTAGTAAAGAAATGTAATACCATTGCCGAAAATGCAAACTTCAACAATTTGAAATTTATTAAAGGTACAATTGAGAAAGCAGAGCTTGAAGAATTAGATGTTTTAATAGCTTTGCACGCCTGTGATACAGCTACAGATGAAGCAATTTATCGTGGAATAAAAGCAGAAGCTTCGTTAATAGTATGTGCGCCATGTTGCCATAAACAAATTAGAAAAGAATTTAACGTTACAAATGAACTCAGTTATGTTGTAAGTCATGGAATCTTAAAAGAGAGACAAGCTGAAATAATAACTGATAGTTTAAGAGCGCTAATTATGGAATTATTTGGTTACAAGACAAAAGTATTTGAGTTTATTTCAACCGAACATACACAAAAAAACTTAATGATAGTGGGAAGAAAAGTAGAGAATGCTAATATTGACAAGAGTATGATTCTAAGAAATATATCAGCAATTAAAAATCTCTATGGAGTTAACAAACACTATTTAGAAACTTTGCTCGAAATCTAGTTCTCGAGGTGAATAATAAAATTTACCAACAAGCATTTATATTTTGAGAGATTTAAAAAATAGGATTTATATGAAGAGAGTATTAATGTTTTTTATGCTTTCAGTTTCACTTATGGCTACAAGTATGGATTTAAACGAGATAAAAAATTTAATTAAAAGTGGCCAGTTTACTAGGGCAAGTGAACTTTTGGAAAAAACAATAATGGATGAAAAAACAACTGAATCAGAATGCTTAGAATTGACTTTTCAAAAAGAAAAAATGAAAAGAATTAGAAAAGATTTTAGTAAAACTGAAAATGATATTCTAGAAGATGTTAAGAAATATTATCCTAATGTTTCTGCAAGTGTCCTTACAAAATGGGAAGATGACGGTTCACTTGAGTATAAAGTAATTGACGGAGAGAAGTTTTACTTCAATCGTGCGGCGAGTAATTTGTTTAGGTTAAACAAAGAAGCTAAACTACAAAAAGAAAAAGTTGATGGAAAAACAAAAGATAAACTGGACGAATTCTTAGAAAGCTATCTCCCAGAAGTTTTAAGTAAGAAAGATGCAAACTCCTCATACTTTGAGAAAAAAAGAATTAGACTAAATTACAAATTAGTTGTTGAAGCAGATGCAGTTAAAGAGGGAGAAATAATTAAATGCTGGTTGCCTTTTCCTAGAGAAAAAAGGGAGAGACAAAGTAATGTTAAATTAATTTCAATAAATAACAAAAATTATATCATTTCACCTGATGAATATTCGCACAGAACAATATACTCAGAACAAGTTGCAGTAAAAGGGCAGCCAACCGAATTTCAATTATCGGTTGAATTTACTGGAGCAAATGAATATCATGAGCTAAATCCAAATTTGGTAGCGGATTACAAAACTAGTACAGATGATTATAAACATTACACTTCTGAAAGAAATCCTCACATTGTTTTTACGGATAGAGTTCAAGAATTATCAAAAGAAATTATTGGAAATGAAACTAATCCAGTTTTGAAAGCAAAGAAAATTTACAAATGGATTAATGATAACATTCCATGGGCTGGGGCACGTGAATATTCCACAATTGAAAATATTTCTGATTACTGTCTCTCAACAATGCATGGTGATTGTGGAATCAAAACTCTTACATTCATTACCCTTGCACGCTATAATGGAATTCCAGCAAGATGGGAGAGTGGTTTAATGTTACATCCAAAAAGTTTAAATTTACACGATTGGGGAGAAGTCTATTTTGAAGGTATTGGTTGGGTTCCGGTCGATCAATCTTTTGGATTAATTAATTCTGAAGATGAAAAAGTAGAATGGTTTTTCCTTGGTGGAAATGACGCATATCATATGATTATTAATAACGATTTCTCTCAACCACTTTTCCCAGCTAAAATATTTCCACGAAGTGAAACAGTAGATTTCCAACGTGGTGAAGTGGAATGGCGTGGTGGTAATTTATACTTTGACAAATGGAACTATTTCATAAATGTAGAATACTTGGATAATAAATAATGGCTAGCATTACTTCATATTTTCTAATCCCAATTATTCTTTTAATAGTAATTTCAATTTATGCCAAGCAATTTGCAAAGACAAAACTATACTTTGTCGCAAAACCGTTAACAATGTTATTCATTATTGCCTTGCCATTATTGGAGATTAGAGAAGATTATTCTCCCTACGCATATTTAGTGATTACAGGGTTGATATTTTCATTATTGGGGGATCTGTTTCTTCTTTATCCAGATAAATATTTTGCAAACGGATTATACTCATTTTTAGTGGCACATATATTTTACATTATTGCATTTAATAAAAATGTTAACGAGTATTCTATCGGAATTATTTTTATCGTTTTAATTTATATTCTGATTGTATCAAAAACATTAGTTCCCAAACTTGGTGGAATGAAATATCCAGTACTATTTTATATTTTTATAATATCAGCAATGCTGTATTCTGCGTTGAATATGGATTTACAAATGGATGGAATATCATATGTTGGAATTGGTGCAATTTTATTTGCAATTTCGGATACAGTTTTGGCATTTAATAAATTTTACAAGAAGTTTAGTTTTGCTGAACCAATTGTTTTATCAACTTATTTTGTAGCTCAGTTGATGTTTGCGATGACAATATAAAAGTATGGACAACCTTTGGCATGTCATTCCGACTCCCCATTTTATGGGGTGTGGAATCTTTAAAAGATTTCTCACGCTCGCTACTCGCTCGGTTCGAAATGACAGATGTTTTTGTATAGACGAACCGCTGGGTCGTCTTTTAGAAAACAATTAAAAAGAGGGGAGTTAGGGCAACAATACCGCAGCAGAAATTACCGTTGTCCACAAACCATCTTTATGCCCATTGGCAGACTGAGTTATATTCGATGTGCGGACAATTTTACCTGATAGTTTAAATATTTGCTGTTTTTCATTCCAAGATTCGTCAGCGTCGAAATTTTCAATTCCTAAAGTTGTTGCAAGCATTCCAGCTGCGAGATCTTCAGAATATTCACCAGCTTTATCAGCTGTTTCCCCAAAAGGATGATGCTCAGAAAGATAACCATACATTGTTTTATCGGCTGGTATTGCAGTCCCAATTGATGAAGCAATTTTTCTTCCTGGTTCGTTCGTTGCATTACGAGCCATAACGGCATGAACAATTTGTCCAGGAACTAATTCTTTAACGCCTTCTTTGATAGAAACCTTTTTGCATCCAATAGGGAAAATACTACTAACACTAACAATGTTGTATTTTTCAATCTTTGCATCTCGTAATGCTAACTCAAACGATGCAAGATATTCCTTGTGTCTTCCAACGCCTTTTGTAAAAAATATCTTTTTAGGTACGTACATAAAAACTCCAAGTAGTCATTGCGAGGTGTTTGTCCGAAGCAATCTTGTAAAGATTGTTCCATAGGAATTCCTTCGGAACTGCAAACAAAAAGCGTTGGATTCGCAATGACAGATTAATTATAAGCCAACAATTTCATAAACTTTCGTTTACCAACTTTGAGAACTTTTTCAGAATCGAAAATAATTTTTTGATATAAGTCAGTAATTTTTTCACCATCAACAGAAACCCCCCCTTGCTGTATTAGCCTACGTGCTTCTCCTTTGGAAGGTGCAAAATTAACATGCGAAATTAAATCAATAATTGTCATTTTAGCAACATCAAATTTACACTCTGGAATATCATCTGGAATACCTTTATTAATAAAAATATTGTCGAATTCTTCCTCAGCTTTGGTTGCGTCATCTATGGAATGATACATCTCAACAAGTTTACGTGCAAGTTGTCTTTTTAAATCTCTAGGATTTCCGCTTCCATTTTCAAGTGCTAATTTTATTTCAGCCAACTCGTCTGAAGAAATATCTGTTGCAACTTCGTAGTAGTTATAAATTACATTATCTGGAATTGAAAGAGTTCTTCCATAAATATCTTTTGGCGAATCACTAATGCCAATGTAGTTATCATACGACTTGCTCATTTTCTCAAAGCCATCAGTTCCAACAAGAATTGGCATTGTTAATATAACTTGCGGAACCAATTCGTTTTCACGTTGGATGTCTCGTCCAACAAGAAGATTAAATTTCTGGTCAGTTCCACCAAGTTCAACATCACTTTCAATTGCTACAGAATCCATTGCTTGAGCAAGTGGATAAAGGATTTCGTGCATGCTTATTGAAACGCCTTCTTTAAAACGATTTGTGAAATCATCACGCTCCATCATACGTGCAACTGTATATTTGGATGCTAATTTAATTACATCAGCAAAATTCATTTTACCAAGCCATTCGGAGTTGTAAACAATTTTGGTTTTTTCTTTATCCAGAATTTTATAAGCCTGTTCAAAATATGATTTTGCATTTTCTGCAATCTCAGCCTCTGTTAAAGGCGGACGAGTAGAGTTTCTTCCAGAAGGATCACCAATCAATGCAGTGAAATCGCCAATAATTAATATTGCTTGATGTCCAAGTTCTTGAAACTGTGCAAGCTTTCTGAGAACTACAGAATGTCCAAGATGTAAATCAGGACGAGTTGGGTCACATCCCAATTTTATGTTTAATGGTTTTCCGCTTTCAAAAGATTTCTCTAATTTTTTTATTAGTTCTTCTTCAGGAATTAGTTCCGAAATTCCTCTTTTAATTACTTCCATTTGCTCTTTAACAGAAGCAAATTTAATTTTTTCACTCAATTTATTTCCTTGTAATATTTTTTTATTTTACTCTATTTCATTTACAAATGCTCATAGTGGAATCTTATTTATAGAAAAGATTCGCGATAAAAACATTCGGGAATGACATGTACTGAATAATTTTGTTTTGTAAACATCTAACCTTCAAGGTTAACATTACAAATAACTATAAAGATTTAACTTATTCAATTCACCAAATAACAAATACTTCTTCTTAAAACCTTGAAGGTTTTAAGACTCACCTCTAATTTTCAATTCTAAATTATTTCAAACTTCTAGCCAGATCTCTTTGTGCATCTTTTTCTTTTATTGTTTCACGCTTATCGTAGGATTTTTTTCCCTTTGCTAGTCCAAGTTGAATTTTAACTTTTCCGTTAGAAAAATATACTCGTAATGGAATTAAGGAATATCCTTTTTGCTTAATCTTGCTATCAAGTTTTTTTATTTCAGAACGCTTTAACAATAATTTCCGTTGTCTTACAGGGTCATGGTTATTCATATTTCCATGATCGTAAACACCAATGTGTGCATTGGACATCCAGACTTCATCATTCTTAATAGATGCATATGCGTCAACAAGATTTGCCTTTCCATTTCTCAGAGCTTTTACTTCAGTTCCAAGAAGAACAATTCCTGCTTCAATTTTCCGTTCTATAAAATAGTCGTGAAATGCTTTCCGATTGCTGGTTATATTTTTTTCTTCTTTGTTTTGCATAATTTCTAAAAACCTAATATCAAATTTATGTATAAATAAATGAATATAAAATAACAGGAATCTGTTTAAATGAATGATTATCTTTTTTAGTTAAAATATATTTTTCTTCAAAGGAGAGAGAATGTTAAATATCCAAAAGAAAACATCAAACTTGTTTTATGCAATTCTTGCATTACCAGCTACAGCAATGGGTTTTGCATTGTCGGTTCAAATCTCTGCTCTAAGCTGGATATTAGTTACACAGTTTGGATTGGACTTACATGAAATGGGCTTTGTCTGGGCAGCCGGTCCTATTGCCGGATTAATTGCACAACCGATTGTTGGTTTTATTAGTGACAAAGTTTGGTTCTTTGGCGGAAGAAGACGTCCATTTATTTTAATTGGCGGAACCACTGCAGCGTTGATGTTGCTGGCACTTCCAAACATTGGAATTATAAACGATTCTCTTTCAATAGAAAACTTAATTGCTGTTGCAATGATTGTAGCTCTCACATTGGATTTATCAATTAACGTAAGTTTCAATCCAACTCGCTCAATTATCGCAGATGTTACTGCTGATGGAAATCCGCGCACAAAAGGTTACACTTGGATGCAAACAATTTCTGGTAGTTTTGGTGTGCTTGCCTATGCTATAGGTGCTTATTGGGGAAATTATTTTTTAATCTATTTTGGTGTTGGACTCGTATTTCTATTCACAGTTGTCCCATCTTTCTTTATTGAAGAACCACGAACTCTCTCAAAATCTGAAGATGAAACTATTGAAGACTCAAGTTCAAAAACTGACTTAACAGCTTTCTTGAAAATCAGTTTTGCAAATGCTTTCTCTTGGTTAGGTGTTCAAACAATGTTTGTTTTTATAATTGCATTTATTACACAAAAAATAAATATCACTCCAGATGGAGCTTCTCCAGAAATGATTGAAGCAATAAATTTAAAAACTGGACAAATAATTTCAGTCTCATTTTTAATCTTAAACGCTGTTGGGGCTTTACTTCCAGCATTTGTGCTTGAACCAATTGCAGAAAAAATTGGACGGGTAAAAACACAAATGATTAGCGTTGCAATTATGTCTGTTGGATATTTTTCAATTGCATTTTTTGGATTTAGCGAATTAATTCTTTACGTTCTTATGGGCGTTGCTGGTATTGGCTGGGCTGCAATAGTTTCACTTCCATTTGCAATTATGTCAGAAGTCGTTGATAAAAGCAGAATGGGTTTTTACATGGGAATGTTTAATCTCTCAATTGTGATTCCACAGTTATTGGTCAGTCTTGCAGTTGGAATTATTGTTATGAGCACAGACAATAAAAATATAGTATTCCTAATTAGTGGAGTATCCCTTGCAATATCGGCATTACTTTGGATGATTGTAAAAGAGAAGAAAGCTTAAATGAAAAATGTTTTTATTATATTGTTATCATTATTTACAACGTTCTTTGCACAAGATGAAGTTAATGAAATAGATATTTTTGTGATTGATTCTTATGTAGCTCCCGAAACACCACATAAAATAATGTTAACATTTTTTACAAGTGAAAGTGTAAAAGCTAATATTAATTTTGATGGAAATGATGAGATAGAAGTTTCAAGTGAGTATCTAGAAGAACATAGGTTTGAGATGCTATTAAGCAAACTGAATTATGATTCAACTTCAATTCCATATAAAATTATAGGTGAAAATGGTGGTGGACTAAAATCATCAAGTGAGGA
>JAQICK010000184.1 GCA_027858595.1 Melioribacteraceae bacterium | reverse complement strand
AGTTTATATTTTATAATTATCATTTCGAACGAATATGAGAAATCTCTTTCAAATCAAAAGAGTTCTCACCAAAAAAACGAGTTCGAAATGAAAGAGCATTTGTTTTTCAGAAGCACTATTATTTAGTATGTAAAAAAACATCTAGTGCAAATACATTATTATACAGTTCTAGAGTAACGAACTTTGCCTTTATCGTCTTCAAGGAAAGCATCAAAACTCATTGCTATATTTCTAATAAGCAACCGACCCATCTCAGTTACTTTAACATTATCATCTTCTATGATTACCAAATTATCGGGTAGAAAATATTTAAGTTTTTCTAATCCTTTAGAAAAGTATTCCTTGAAGACAATATCGTACTTGTCTTCAAATGTTTTAAAATCTAATTCAAAATCACACATCAATCTCATGATAACATCTCTTCTTAAAACATCATCATTCGACATGAAATATCCCTTGGCAAGAGGAAGTATTCCACTGTCAACTTTATTGAAATATTCTTTTTCAGTTTTAATGTTCTGCGAATAAATATTTCCAAATTGACTAATACTTGTTATCCCCAAAGCATAAAGATCAGTGCCAGCTTGAGTAGAGTAGCCTTGAAAGTTTCTATAAAGTTTTTTTTCATTTAAGGCAATTGCTAATTCATCATCTGGCTTCGCAAAATGATCCATTCCAATAAAAACATATCCGGCATCTGTAAGCCGTTCAATTGTGTACTTCAAGATTTGCAATTTTTCATCTGGAGTTGGAAGGTCTTCTGGTTTAATCAACTCCATATGTTTCTTCATCCATGGAACATGTGCATAATTAAACACTGCAATTCTATCGGGCGATATATCAATTATTTTTTCTAAAGTTTTGCTAAATGATTCCAAAGTTTGATGTGGTAAACCATACATTAAATCGAGATTAATACTTTTAAACCCCAATTCACGCACCCAATCAACAGCTTGGCGAGTGATATCTTCAGGTTGGATTCTATTTACCGCAACTTGCACTTTGTGTGTAAAGTCCTGAACTCCCATACTAATACGATTAAATCCACCTTCACGTAGTGCTTTCAAATGCTCAAAGGTTAATTCTCTCGGGTCTATTTCACAGCTCGCTTCGATACTATTGGCGAAATTAAAATTGGAATTAATGAATGACAATAAATCACTTATTTCATCAGGGTTCAGATGTGTTGGCGTTCCTCCACCCCAATGCAGTTGTGTTACTAATCTATCATCCGCTAATTGTTTTTTAAGCAACAGTATTTCCTTTTTTATATAGTCAACATAATTAGCAATTCTACTTCTATTATTACTAATAATCATGTTGCAACCACAGAAATAGCATAGTGTGTCACAAAAAGGCACATGAAAATAAAGTGACACTGGCGTTTTATTGTCTTGACTATTGTTCACTTCTATCGCAGATAAATACTGCTCGTTGCTAAACCCCTCATTAAAATGGGGAGCAGTTGGATAACTCGTATAGCGAGGTCCTGGCTTATCATATTTTTTAATTAAATCTATATCAATGTTAAACATTATAAATCCTTTCTAGTGATAGCGTTTACTTTCTTCTTTTACAATTTCAACTAATGCACGTGTATTTGCTGGTGAAATGTCTGGTAGAATTCCATGACCTAAATTAAAAATATGTCCACTACCTTTACCATATGAATCAAGCACTTTAACAGCTTCTCTTCTAATTGTATCTGTATTACCATAAAGAACTGTTGGGTCCATATTTCCCTGAAGAGCAACCTTATTGCCAATTAGTTTTCTAACTTGTCCAATATCGTGAGTCCAATCAATGCTAATTACATCAGCACCTGAGTTTGCTAGCTCATCCAACGAGTGATGAATTCCCTTGGCGTAACTGATAATTGGTTCGTCGGTTCTTTCAACCTTAGCGATTACTTTTTGAATATAGTTTAAAGAGAACTCTTTGTATAAATCTGGAGATAGTAATCCGCCCCAAGTATCAAAAATTTGAACAGCATTAACGCCACTTTTAATTTTAAGTGATAGATACTCAGAAACTGTTTCTGTTATTAGTTCCAGAAGCTTGTGGGCAAATGTTGGATTATTGAAAATCAAGCTCTTGATTTTACTAAAGTTTTTTGAACCACCGCCTTCAACCATATATGTTAATAGCGTCCAAGGGGAGCCAGCAAATCCGATAAGAGGAACTCTTCCATCCAATTCTTTTTTCGTTAACTTTAGTGCTTCAAACACATAGCTAAGTTTGTCGCTCAAATCAGATTTTGATAATTTGTCGAAATCACTTTCGTTTGTAATGGTCCAATCGAAACATGGGCCTCGTGATTCAACCATTTCGTAGTTCATTCCTAATGCTTCTGGAATTACTAAAATGTCAGAAAAAATTATAGCAGCATCAACTCCAATAATATCAATTGGTTGAAGTGTTACTTCGGTTGCAAGTTCAGGCGTTTTTACCATTGTCTTAAAATCTGAATTAGCTCTCACAGCTCTGTATTCAGGTAAGTAACGTCCAGCTTGGCGCATTATCCATATAGGAGTTCTATCTATAGCTTCTTTTTTACACGCTCGTAAAAAAAGATCGTTTTTTAAGTTTTCCAAATTTACTCTCAGTTTAATTTATAATAATCTAATATATTTTTAGTTAATGAACTTAAATTGTATTCATTTGGTTCAATATTTACAATTAAGTTCTGCTTTTTAATTGCCTCGGTTGTTACTGGTCCAATTGTCGCTATCAATTTATTTGAAAAATAATTTTGAACATTATCAATTTTAAATAGTGAAACAAAATTATAAAATGTAGATGGACTTGTGTAAACAAATAAATTAAAATTAGTATTTCTAACTCTATCCATTAAAGAATCAGAAATATTTTTTGGAATCATATTTTTATATACAGCAATAAAATCCACTAATGCTCCCTTTGATTCGAGAGAGTTAAACAAATCTGATTTAGCAATACTAGAGCCTGGGATAAGAATTGATTTTTGGTTCACCAAATTATTGGTTAGTAATTTATCAATACTCCCTGAAGAAGAATTACTAGGAATTAAGTCAACATCAATATTATTATTAAGTAACAGAGATGTCGTCTTCTCTCCAATTGCAACAATCTTAGCTTTACAATTTAGCTTTGAATAATCCTTCCGATAGTGTAGTAAAAAATACTTTACTGCATTGATAGAAGTGAAAATCAAATAGTTGTAATCATCTGCAATATTAATTTTGTCTTTTTCTTCTATAGATAATATAGTTTCACTAATTTCTATTGTGGGGAAATGAATTAAATTCACTTTGTCAGAATTACTCAAATTTTGCAAAGCGGAATCATTTCCACTTAAACCAGTAAACAAAATATTTATTTTATCTGCATTCATTATTGATTGTAAACTTCCAATAAAACTTTTTTCCCACCAGCTTTTAAAATATCTTTCGCAAGAGCTTTACCGAGTGCATCGGCATCTGCTTTTCTCCCACGGAATATTTTAGTGAAAGTTTTAGTCCCATCGGGTGAACCAACAAATCCACTTAAATATAATCCATTACTTTTAAGTTCGGCATATGCACCTATTGGAACTTGGCATCCACCGCCAAGAGCATGTAAAAATGCACGCTCAGCAGAAATAATAATTTGTGTTGCCGAGTCGTGAATACCCTGTGCAATTTTCTTAGCAAATTTGTTTTTGGAAGAAACTTCAATTGCTACAGCACCTTGTCCTACAGCAGGAATAATTTGGTCAATTGGAATAATTGAGGAAATGTGTTTTTTTAACTTTAATCTTTCCAAACCAGCACGTGCTAAAATCATTCCATCCCATTTTGATGCGGCGAACTTTTTTAACCGTGTTTGAACATTTCCTCTGATTTCAACAATTTTAATATCTGGACGTAAATGCAAAATCTGACTTGCACGCCTAAGAGAGCCAGTTGCAATTGTTGCTCCAATTGGCAACTTTTGTAAGGTCATTCCTTTTTTATTCGCCACTAAAACATCTTCAATAGCATGTCGTTTTGTGACGGCAGCAAGCTCTAGTCCTTTTGGCAAAACAGTTGGAAGGTCCTTTAAACTGTGAACTGCCATATCTACTCTGCCAGCAATGAGTTCATTCTCAATTTCTTTTGTGAATATTCCTTTATCGCCAATTTTAGAAAGTGCAACATCAAGAATTATATCTCCTTTTGTACTTACTTTTTCAATTATCACTTCAACAGATTTGAACTTCTTTTCAATTTCTTTTTTTACAAAGTATGCTTGCCAAAGGGCTAGCTCACTTTTACGAGTTCCGATAAATATTTTCTCTTTTTCCAATTTATTTTTCCTCATTGTTTTTATCATGTAAGTTGAAAAGTTCGCGCACTATGTCAGAATATCTTTTTGCTTCATCATAATCAGTTCCAGTTTCTGAAAGTCGCTTTAAATTCTCAGTTGGGTAATGAAGTATTCTTCCAATAATTCTTTTGGTCATATTGTCAACTTTTTCGTATTCATAATCATGAACTTTATATTTTATTTTTTCAATTTCATCTAGGCGAATTTCTTCGAAGAAATCACGAAAGTCCTTTATTGTTGGAACTACGTCCAACGTATTATACCATTTAAAGAAAGTTGACATTTCTTCCATTATTATTTTATTCACAAATGGAATTTCCTTCTCTCTATTTTGTAAATTTTCATTTACAATTATATTTAGAGAGTCAATATCGTTATAAAACACACCATCAATTTCAGAAATTTTTGGGTTAACATCACGCGGAACCGCAATATCCATAATGCAAGTGAGGGTACCTTTCCGCTTTTTCATCATTGATTTAATTTCATCATATTCAATTATGTAACTATCGGAGCTTGTTGCACTAATGATTATATCAAAATCTTGAAGCGAGTCTTTCAATGAATTAAAATCAATCACATTTCCATTAACTTTCTTTGCGAGAGCTTCTGCTTTGGATAGTGTCCTGTTAGTGATTGAGAGCTTTCCTATTCCTTTTTCCATAAGATGAATTGCTGCTAGTTCTCCAGTTTCGCCAGCACCAATAACTAAAGCGTTCTTAGATTCAAAAGATGAAAATATTTTTTCTAAGACTTTTATAGTAGCAAAGCTAACAGAGACAGCACCTTCTCCAATTCTCGTTTCTGTAATTGTGCGTTTGCCCACATGCACAGCTGCTTCATAAAGTTTGTGAAATAAAGTTTTGGAAAATCCTTGTTCTTCTGACTGAAAGAAAGCCTCTTTAACTTGTCCGTGAATTTGGCTATCGCCAATAATTAACGAATTTATTGATGCTGCTACTTCAAAAATATGCTTAACGGCACCGCACGAAAAATAATTTAGAAAATGTTCAGGAGATAATCCATCTATGTGTTTGAACTTTAGCAGACAGTTTTGAACATCAGTATAAGTTGTTGTCTCTGTTTTGGGAATGCCAAAAATATCGGTCCTATTACAAGTAGATAGAACAAATCCTTCAGAAAACACATTCTCTTTCAAAATTTGAATAAACTTAGTAATCTCATCATCATTTAAATGTAGAGATTCTCTAAGTGCAATAGAAGCAGTTGTATGATTTATTGAAATACCAACAATATCCATGAAAAAATTTCTAAATCTTAATTAACAAAATTGTGAAAGCTATTTAATATGGTACCTGTTAATAGCAAGGATAAAATCGAAAAGATATATCCATAAAGAGAAAATTTAGCAAATCTTTTTCCAATAGTTTTTCTGCGTATCTTAAGAAAAATTCCTGCACCATAAATTAACCATACAATCATTGTAGAAATAATTTTTGGATCCCAATAGTTAAATTCGGGGAATGCTGAAGGCAACCAAGTAAACCCAATAACTATCGCTATTGTTAATAAGACAAATCCAATAATTATAGCATGGAAGTTAAGCCTTTCCAAGGTCTCCAAATTTGGAAGTCTCTGGAAAATAGTCGTGAATTTGTTGGTTTTTATATTTTTGTAGAGAAGTAAATACATTAAAGCATAGGCAGAGGAAATTGAAATTGCTGAAAATCCTGCAATTGCAGTTATAACATGTGTACCAAGTGGATAGTTTTGTAAAACACTTTTAGTCAAATAAACATCTTCAACAAAAAGGGTGGAAAAAGTTTGAAATAGTAAAGAGATAACCAAAATAAAAACTCCAGTTCCCCTAATATCACTTAACAACTCGATCAAGAAATATATAAATGCAATGGTGCAAGCCAAAAGAGAAAATATTTCAAATTGAGTTACAATGGGAAGATGACCAAGAAAGAAGGTCCTCTCAACAAGGTATATAGCATGGAATAATAGTGTTACAAATAGAAAAAGTCTTTTTGCATTATGTAAAAATTTCTTATCAGCAAAAAAATCATATAGATATCCCGCAAATGTTATAAAATATAACAGTAATAGCCAGTAGGACATTATTTGTATTGCATGTAACATAGTTTAAAGTCAACTTTTTTTGTAAAAACAAAGTTCTTGTTATTATAGCTAAAAGTCAATTAAAATGCTATTCTTATCAAAAATCAAATGTTTTTAGGGCATTTATGACTTGTTTTAAGTCTATTTACACTCTTGATATTAAGTGAATTAGAAAAATTATTTAAAGTTTAGGTCATATGACCCTATGAGTTCTTAATTTTGTAATAAAAAAGGAGAACTAACTATGGTCAAAC
>JAQICK010000182.1 GCA_027858595.1 Melioribacteraceae bacterium | reverse complement strand
CAAACACACAGCGTAAGAAAAAGAATTCAGCTTTAGGGGCCGCTAAAAAAGAAATTGAACTTATTAATAATAATTTGAATGTAAAAAACGAAGAATTGGAACAGCTAAATTCGACAAAGGACAAATTTTTCTCAATAATTGCTCACGATTTGAAAAATCCGTTTAATACACTTTTGGGGGCCTCGCAAATACTAAAACTGGATGATGGCGGAAATAGTGAAGAAGATAAAAAAGAACTAATTGATATTATAGCAAATGACACAGAAAAGCTATATAATCTTTTAGAAAATTTGTTGTTCTGGTCAAGGTCACAAACAGGAAATTTAAAGGCAAAAGTAGTTGATATTAATTTGCAAGCTACCATTTTTGAAATTGCTAATCTTTATAAATCAAGTTACAATAAGAAAAATATTAGCGTAGATATTAATATACCTAAAGAGTTTGTAGTAAGGTTTGATGAATTTATGTTTAATACAATTATTAGAAACTTACTATCCAACGCTATTAAATTTTCCTATTACGATGGAAAAATTTTATTTTCTGCAAAGGAAGAAGACAATAAAATACACTTGCAAATAGCTGATTCAGGAATGGGCATAAAAGAGGAAAATATAAGCAAACTTTTTGATGAAAGCTCCGATTATAACAGATTAGGGACAGATAATGAAAAAGGTACTGGCTTGGGTCTAATATTATGCCGTGACTTTGCAGCTGAAAACGGGGCAACTATAAATGTAACAAGCAAAATTGATAAGGGCACAACCTTTGAATTAGTTTCAAAGAAGGTGGAAGAAAAATAATTCCTCATTTTTTCTCAAATTATTACTTAATTATTTGGGTTTCTAAAATTAACTATATATTTTTGAGTGCTACTATTAGTTTTTATTATTGTGATAATAACCAGGATTTGAAAATGAAAAACGTATTAATTTTAGGAGCTGGGCAAAGCTCCCCATTTCTAATTTCTTACATGCTAGAACAAGCAGAAAAGTATAATTGGTTTGTTACCGTTGCCGATTACAGCTACGAAGCCGCTTCAGGAAAAATTAATAATCACCCAAAAGGAGAGGCAGTTCAGTTTGATGTTAATGACGAAAAGCTAAGAAACACATTAATTAAAAAATCGGATGTTGTACTTAATTTGCTTGCTCCTCCATTCCAGTATTTAATTGCATTAGATTGCTTACACCACAGCAAGCCAGTAATTTCGGCAAGTTATGAAAATGAAAGGGTTGGCGATTTAAATAAAGACGCTCAGAGAAAAGGAATTTTAATTCTAAACGAGATGGGTTTAGACCCTGGCATAGACCATATGTCGGCAATGTCGTTAATTCAAAAAATACGGGATGCAGGAGGATATGTTACAAGTTTTGTTTCATACGGAAGTGCAGTTCCTGCACCGGATGTAAAATCAAATCCATTAGATTATTGCGTTACTTGGAATGCTCGAAACGTAGTAATGGCTGCGGAAACTGGTGCAATATATATGGAAGAAGGACAAATTAAAATGCTTCCGTACAGTCAGGCTTTTAATAGAACATGGCCCGTTGAAGTTGATGGTGTGGGTACATTTGAAGCTTATCCAAATAGAGATTCTATGGTGTATCAAGAAGTATTCAAACTCTCTCAAGTAAAAACTATGGTTCGTGGAACTTTAAGATATCCGGGATGGAGTGAAACTTGGTCACAGATTGTAAAACTTGGAATACCAAATGAGTTTTTAGTAATTCCTGGGTTAGGCAAAATGACATATAGTCAATACACCGAAATGTTTGTTCCTGTAAACTCTAATGGAGGAAACCTAGAAACAAGAGTTGCAAACTTTTTAAAGATTTCGCCTACTGGTGTAATTATGGAAAAACTAAAATGGTTGGGACTTTTTGATGACAAAGTAATAGGGGGAAATGTTAAAACGTCAACAGACGTTATGCAGAAAATATTAACTGATAAACTTCCTCTTCCTGCTGGAAAAAGAGATATGGTAATTCTTATGCACAAGCTAGAGGCTGAATTTCCAAAAGAGAACAAAAGCAAAAGATTTATTTCTACTTTAGTTGATTACGGAGTGCCTGATGGAATGACTACAATTGCTAAAACCGTTGGAGCCCCAGCTGGCATTGCTGCAAAACTGATTTTAACTGGAGAGCTTCAATTAACAGGAACACATATTCCAACTCATCCAGCCATTTATACTAAGGTGTTAGCAGAGTTAGAAGAGTTAAATCTTAAGTTTGTAGAAAAGGTTGAAGTGATTGAATAAGTAGTAAAAATATATTGTAATTTATATTATTATCCTTAGAGGTTTTCAAAACCTCTAAGGATTTTTTATAGATGTTATAGTATCATTGGTTTTATGTTTTTTCTACCGCTCCTACATTTTCCTAATGAGTATGTTTTCCCTTTTTAGATTCCATGTTAAAACATTCCTATAAAAAGACTCAGTACAGGCGGGAATGACAGTCCCTATAGATAATGCAAACTAACTATATTAAGTAATTTTAACTATACCACATCTAAGTTTTAATCCTAAATGTGGTTTTTAAGTAGAGACTGTTTATAGGTTTTCAATCTGAATTGAGGCAACATCATCGTAAATAATTGTGGTAAGAAATTCATCTTTTAAATGGTAGAGAATCGAAATCCTTTCCTCTTGATTGCTAATTGCTTTGAACAATACTTGTTCTGCAAGACGAATATTCTGGTAATCTATTTCATCCATTCCGCTGGCTCTAATATAGAGATCCAAAATAATTTGTAAAGCCCCTTCATCCAAAGTATAATTATTTTCTTTTGCAAGATCAGCAGTTACAGATAATAGCTCACGAGGAGAGTAATCGTTAAAAATCAAAACATCGTTAAACTTTAGCTTAATTGTGTTGTTTTTCAGAGAAAACATTTCCATTTCATCTCTGCTACCTGAAATAATAATAACAAGTCGTCCAATATATTTTTCGAAAAAATAGGAGTAATTGTTAATTACTAGTTCCCCTAAATGCTCATTCTCAAATAATGGTGAAAGATTTTCTATAAATAATATCCCATCAAGAGATTGCTCAATGTATGTTTCAATTTTATTGCGTGCTTGTTCACTATCAGCCACAAGTAGCTCGCTCCCCATTACCTCAACAACATGCCCACTCTTAAGATAATTTAATTCTTTATAAATTTTTCCAAGAAATCTAGCTAATGTTGATTTACCTGTTCCAGAATTTCCGATAAAAAGTGAGTTTAAATTTTTATTCACAACTTTCAATCCACGTTCTGCCCTAAGATTTGTTAGCAGTAGTGACTTTATCTGTTTTTGGATTTGTACTTTTATCTTTTTATGACTAACTAATTTATTTATATCATTTAAAATTATTTTTAATGAGTCTTCTTTATTTGTTTCAAATTTTTGTGCTACTTTCTCTTTTTCTAAAAATTCTTCACAATCTGAAAAAACAATTTTATCTAAATCTGTTTTGTTTGATTCATCAGCAATTCTAAGAAGTTGTTTCTTTTTAATTTTCTCCAGTAAATTTCGTACAATACGAGCATTTCCAAAGTGTTTATCACGGCGAGAGTAGAGCTCGCTGAAATGCACTTTAATAGCATTTTCCGCTTCAGAAGTAAACTTCAATTTAAGTTTTGCTACTGAAAAATTTGCAATTTTCATTAACTCTTCTGGAGTGTAATCTTCAAAATGAAACGTCTTTGTAAACCTTGATTTCATTCCAGGGTTACTAGCAATAAAATCTTTCATTTCGTTTGTATAACCTGCAGCTATAACAATAAATTTACCTCTATCATCTTCCATTCTTTTAAGAAGAGTATCAATTGCTTCCTTTCCAAAATCACTACTGCTATTACTGGATGTAAGAGAATAAGCTTCGTCAACAAATAGAGTTCCGCCCATTGCAGAGCCAATAATTAGTGTAGTCTTCTGTGCAGTTTCACCAACGTGTGAGCCAACTAAACCTGAACGATCAACTTCTATTAACTGACCACTTGGAAGAATACCAAGAGCAGCATATATATTACTAATAATTCGTGCTACTGTAGTCTTTCCAGTTCCTGGGTTCCCGAGAAATAGAATATGATCTCCAAATTTATCTCTTACATTAATCCCTTGCTTAATAAAGTATTTAACAAGTTTAACTAAATCAGCCACCTCATTTTTAATGGAATTCAATCCAAATAAATTGTTTAATTCGCTTAATGCAGCAGACAATGCTTCCAGGTCAATAGGTAGTTGAATATCTAATTCGTCCTTTATCTGCAAAGTGTTTTTAACATCCACAACAATAAATGTTGAAAGTAATTCTTTGGTTTTCTCTTTTTCACTAATGTTTACTAGGCGTTTACTTATTTTAATTTTCAACTTTTCAAAAATCTGCATTATTAACCGAGCATTTCCAAATGAAGAATCACGTTTACGGTACAGACGGGTAAATTCTTTTTTCAATTCTTCTTTAGCATCTTTTGCAATTAGATATTCTTCTTTAGCAATTGCACCATCAAAAATTTCAAGAAGTTCATCAGGGATATAATCTTCAAAAGTAAAAGTATGATTAAATCGAGATTTTAATCCAGGATTAGATTCGACAAAAGTATTCATCTCTTTCGGGTATCCAGCAACAATTACAACAAACTCACCTTTATTATCTTCCATTCTTTTTAGAAGAATGTCAATGGCCTCTTGTCCAAAATCTTGTCCACTACCACCTTTTTTTGCTAAGGTGTATGCCTCATCAATAAAGAGGATACCGCCCATTGCATCTTGAATAAGTTTGTCAGTTTTTTGTGCGGTCTCTCCAACATACTGCCCTACAAGGCTAGAGCGGTCAACTTCAATTACATGACCCTTGTCAACAATTCCCATTGCCCTAAAAATTTCACCTAGCAAACGGGCAATTGTAGTTTTTCCTGTCCCAGGGTTCCCTTCAAAGATTGCATTAATAGAAAACTTCTTACCACCATGAAGCCCTTTCTTTTCGCGCTCTTGCTGGAATTTTAGATAGTCGATAAATTCTTTAACTGCAAATTTTATACTATTTAATCCTACAAATCCATTTAGCTCTTCAAGTAATTCTTCAAGAGGTCTTGCGGGTGGAAGTTCTGGAGTTGTTTCTGAATCTACTTCTTCAATAGGCTGTGTATAGGGTTGATCTAATTTTTCATTTTTCTTCTCAAGCTTTATTCCAAGAGAATCAATAATAAACCACTTTTCACACACCTTAAAATTTTCAATGTAAAAATCTACACGTCCTTGCCCCACGCCCCATTTTGCTTCGGCAGCTTGTGTAAAAATAACAGTATCCCAATCTTTCGGAACTGAAAGATTAAAAACATTTTTCGAGACTTCATAATCGTTCAAATACCATATTGCTTTTGCGTTATATTCATTTTCTGTTTTATCAAATTGAAGATTTTCAAAAATTATTTCTAGCCCGACTTTATCTAGATTTGCTATTTCAAGTTGTTCGTAATATGTTCTTTGTCCTCTTGCCTCTTCCTCTGTCTGATTAAATATTTTTAGTGAAAATATATCTACTCTCTCATGACTAAAAAATATTGAATCCGTTCTTCTCTTCTGTTCACAGGGCTCATTGATAGTAACTTCTAATTTGTTTTTTCTATCATCAATTAAAATGTCTTTCACTGTTTCGGCAAACTCGTGTTCTAATTCTAAAGCAATAGTCTCTTGTGCTTTTTTCTTTTTTAAAATTTTATTATAAATTATTTTAAATTGCTCATGGTTACCAAGTTTCTTTTCCAGTTTTTTTGCTTTCTCGAGAGCAGGTTTAAATTGGAATGAGTGTAACAATCCCTCTAACTTTATAAGTTCAGCGTCTGTGTGAAATTCGCTCAAACTTTTATCATTCAAAATTTCATCTGATATTATATTCACAAACCAGATGTCTCTACTCTTTAAAGCAGATGTTGCCTTGTTAAAATAATTTTGGAGATTCTTTGTATTTAATTCTTTTTTTCCAGACTTTATTTCAAAAGCCAAAAGAAGTAATTCTTTAGCAGCATTTACTTCCTCCTTTAAGCTAGATCCGAAAAGCATCGCTTTTTCAATTAATTTTAAAGCCTTAAGTAATTCACCTTTGCTTGCCTCTAATCGTGCATAGTTAAGGTAGGAATTCCCTAAAAAGGCATTTTGATTTTTAATAGAAATGTTAAAATCTTCTGTTGCACCATCAAGAATATTTAAGCGAAGTAAAATTTGTGCACGAACCATTTTTGATTTTGTACTACTGCCGTTTAATTGCAACGATAAATCGGCATACTCAAGAGCTTTTATTGGATAACCATTTTCTAACAAAGCCCAAGCCAGAACAATTGAGGCTTCACTATTATTAGAATAATTTTTAAATATTTTTTTTGCATTGGTTAAGGCTAACCGGCTTCTCCCATTCCAAAGATGTGTGTAGGTTTCATCAATTAATTTATGAAAATCTATTTGGCTCAAATTTTATCCTGAGTATTGTTTAATACTATAAGACCTAGTTTTTAAAAAACTTTTTTAAAATGAACTTATTGCTTAAAGATAATTATTATTAATCAATAATCGAAAATTATACAGTAACTTTTAATTTTCTTTGTTAGGTTAATATTTATAATAAATATTTAGAGTTAATGTGAGTATTAAAAATAGTCCGAAAATGATTACTAATTTATTCAAAATTCTGTATCCTATTATTCAGGGCGGAATGGTCTGGGTTTCTGGTTGGAAGCTAGCCTCCGCTGTTTCTAACAATGGTGGATTAGGATTAATTGGTGCTGGTTCAATGAAACCTGATGTACTCCGAGAACATATACAGAAGTGTAAGTTGGCTACAAGTTTCCCCTTCGGAGTAAATATTCCATTGCTCCGAAAAGATTCCGATGAACTTGTAAAAGTTACAATTGATGAAAACGTAAAAATTGTATTTACCGCTGCCGGAAATCCGGCTAAATATATTAACATTTTAAAGGCTAACAATATTACAGTCACTCATGTTGTCTCAAATCTTAAACAGGCGTTGAAGGCAGAATCTGTAGGATGTGATGCCGTTGTTGGCGAAGGAGTTGAAGCTGGCGGACATAATGGAGCTGATGAAATTCCGATGATGATTCTAATACCTCAATTAGTTAAAGAATTAAAAATCCCAGTAATTGCTGCTGGAGGAATTGCAAGCAAAATAGGAATTGAAAAAGCATTCTCTCTTGGAGCCAAAGGAGTTCAAATTGGTACTCTTTTTGCATCTTCAATTGAATCATCTGCTAACATTAATTATAAAAAAGCTATTGTTAAGGCAGGGCATAATGATACGACTCTTTTTTTTAAAGCAATTGGATTAATACGTGGAATTAAAAATCCTTTTACAAATAAAGCACTTAAACTTGAAAACGAAAATGCAACAACTGAAGAAATGGTTAAATTATTAGGAGCAAAACGAGAAAGACTCGGTATTTTTGATGGTAATACCGAAGAGGGAATTTTAGAAGCTGGCACAGGTGTTTGCCTCATTGATGAAATTAAATCTGTTGAGGAAATTTTAAAAAAATTAATATCCTAGGAATGGCTTTCTTTTTAAGTGTCCAACTCTTCAATTAACTATATTCCTGTTGTAGTCAAATTTTTGTACATGATAGTTCCAATAGATCTTCAAATCATAACAGCCACTTTTCTTACCAAATACTCCAAACATTCCATCCACAAAAAACCAACTGCACAATATTAGCCAGTGTTTCTTACTATTATAACCCATAATAAGAAAAAAGCAAAGTTTTTTATGGCATATCAATTGAATGTAATATTAAAAAAATTATGTGAGAGAGTACCATGGCTGAAGCCAACGATGAAGTAAAAGTTGAAAAAAAATCGTCACCAATAACTAAAATTATTCTTTTTGGAGTTCCTGCATTTATTGTACAATTAATATTGGTTTACTTTATTACTGCAAATATTTTAATGAATAAAGTAAACAGTTCTGCAGGAGCTGGACACGGCGAAGAAGTTACTGAAGAAGAATCCGGAGATGGAGAAGAAGGTAGTGATGCAGAAGCGGGACAATTTATTTATTCTATAAATGAAATTGTCGTTAATCCGGCTAACACAAACGGAAGAGTGTTATTAATGGCATCATTGGCATTTGATATGAGAAATGAAAGTAGTAGAACAAAATTAGAATCAAAAGATTTTTTAGTAAAAGATATGATTATATCAGTATTATCCGGTAAAAACACAAGATTTTTAAATGATATCTCCCAAAGAGATTCATTGAAGAACGAAATTTCTCATAAGATTGAGGGATTTCTTCCAGATGTAAAAATTAACAAAGTATATTTCAGTCAATTCATATTACAATAAAACAAAATGGCAGAATTATTATCACAATCGGAAATTGATGCGTTACTGAACAATGTAAAGGACGGTGACTCAGGCGAAAATGAAGAAACCAATTTGGCTTCGAAAGAAATTATTCCTTTCGATTTTAGATTACCAAATAGAATTTCTAAGAATCAGCTTCGCACAATGAGAAACATTCACGAAAATTTTGCTGAAAGTTTCAGTTCCTTTCTAGTTTCAAAACTACAATCAATTGTAAACATCAACATTATAAGTGTAGATCAAGTTTATTATTCTGAATACGTACTTTCTGTTTCTAATCCATCATTTGTTTATACGTTTGATATAGTTGATACAGACATAAAGGCAATCTTAGAAATAAGTCCTGAGTTTGGAATTACCCTTGTTGAGCGTCTGTTGGGTGGTTCTGGAAATTCACAAAAAAGCACCGAAACAATAACAGCTATTGAAGAAAAAGTTATGGATGTTGTTGTGGATAGAGTTATGCTCGATTTGAAAAAATCTTGGACAGCATTTGCAAACTACGAATTCAAGGTAGATAAATTTGAACCGAACATTGATTTTGCACAAATCACAAGCCCTAACGAGTCTGTTTTAATAATCTCTTTTGAAATTGTTATTGAAGATAAAAGATATATTATGAACTTATGTTTTGCTACTTATGCTTTCGATTCTGTAATGGCAAAGCTCACATCTCAATCACTTTCATCAATAAGACCTTATAAATATAAAGGAACTACAGCTCAAGAAATTATTTCTCAAAATCTAAAACTTTCATCAATTCCAGTAAAAGTAGAGTTTGGGCGCTCCAAAATTACATTTAATGAATTAACAAATCTTGCTGTTGGTGATATTATAAAGCTTGATTCAAAAATAGAAAACGAAAACATAATTAGTTTTGCTGGCAAACAACTTTATGCTGGAAGGCCCGGTGTTATGCACAACAAAAAAGCAATTAAAATAACAAGAAAATTAAGCTAATATTTATTTAGCAAGAGGATACAATGGACGAAAATAATGAATTAAATGATGATCAGAATTTGAACGAACAACCTGAACCTGCTGCATTTTCTAATCCAGACGAGGCAGCAGATACGAGTAATGTTTTAACAAATTTAGCAGACTTCGATGATTTGGATGAAACCCAATTTGGTGCTGATGTAGTTTCAGAGTCGTTTGAATTTCTTCAAGACTTAGAGATGAATGTTTACATTGAACTTGGAAGAACTAAAATGCCAATTAAAGATGTTCTAGAATTAGAACGTGGTTATGTAATTGAGCTAAATAAATTAGCAAGTGAGCCAGTTGATATTTTTGTAAACAACAAAAAGATTGCAGAAGGCGAAGTTGTGGTTGTTGATAAACATTTTGGAATAAGAATTACAACACTAAATAAATTAAATAATCTAAAAGAGATGTACTCGTGAGCACTGTAGATATATTTACTACTATATTGCCTTTGTTTTTGATTGTAGGGCTGCTATACGCAGCTTTACTTTTTATTAGAAAAAGTGGACTTGTAATGGGCAAAAACCAAGGCAAAATTTCACAGATGAAAATAATTTCTACTCAATCAATAATGCACAAAAAATTTGTGTCAATTGTTAAAGTACAAGGCTCATACTTAGTACTCGGAATTTCTGAAAACTCAATAACACTATTAAAAGAATTAGATTCCTTAGAGGAAGAAAATAACGACACTGAAATTTCAGTGAAACCAAAATTTTCAGAAATATTTAAGCAAAATTTAGGAATGAAGTGAAAAAGCATTTAACAATATTTTTAATAACTTCATTTGTAATTTTCTCAGCGGCAAATACATTTGCTCAAGGAAATACGGCTGTTCCCTTTCCTAAAATAGGAATTGATATTGGTACTGCCGATACTCCAGAAGACGTTTCAACAACACTACAAATTTTGTTATTGATGACAATTCTTTCTCTTGCTCCTTCAATATTAATAATGACTACGTCATATCTTAGATTGATAATAGTTTTTCATTTTTTGAAAACAGCACTCGGAACGCAATCAATGCCGCCAAGTCAATTGCTTGCTGGAATTGCACTCTTTATTACATTCTTTATTATGTCGCCTGCTCTTTCCAAAATAAACGACACTGCTCTGCAACCATTGATGAATGGTGAAATAAAAGTTGAAGAGGCTTTAGATAAAGGAGTTCAGCCTCTTCGTGAATTTATGCTTAACAATGTAAGAGATGAAGATATAGCCTTATTTATAGATATGGCTGATATGGAAATGCCCGAAACAAGAATTGAATTACCAACTTACATTTTGCTTCCAGCATTTGCAATTAGTGAATTACGAGCAGGATTTATAATCGGATTTTTCATATTCATTCCGTTTATTATGGTGGATATGATTATTGCATCCATCCTACTATCAATGGGTATGATGATGATTCCACCAATGATGATTTCACTTCCTTTCAAAATTTTGCTTTTTATATTAATTGACGGATGGAGTTTGATTATCGGTTCGGTAATAAGGAGTTTTGGTTAAATGACAGAAGAATTAGTTGTAGAAGTTTTAACAGAAGTCTTTTTTACAGTCTTTACAATTTTAACTCCAATTCTTGGAGTTTCACTTGTTGTGGGTATTACAATTTCAGTTTTCCAGGCTGCCACATCAATTCAAGAAATGACATTAACATTTGTACCCAAAATATTATTCACAGCTGTTGCAATTATATTTCTTATTCCTTGGATGATTGAGAAAATGATTGGAATAACACTAAAACTATTTTCCATTTTAAGCACGGTAGTATAGCGTTATGGAAATTCTAGTAACAGATTTTACCCTAATTTTACTAATCTTCATTAGAATTATCTCTGCTTTTAGTGCTACTCCTATTTATAGCCACACAAGCATTCCAAAACAAGTGACGATTTTTATATCTTTTGTAATTGCCTTTATAGTTTTTAGTATTACAAGTCCAGCAAATACAGCTATCGATTTTAATGTTTGGTGGCTTTTTTCTATGGCATTAAAAGAAATTATGGTAGGATTGATTATTGGTTTTTCAATAAATCTTGTCTTTTACGGATTTAGTTTTGCTGGAACTTTTATTGGATTTGATATGGGTCTAGCAATGGCACAAGTGATGAATCCCGTTGAAAAAACAAATGGAAATGTTGTAGGACAAGTAATTTATTTTTTAGCTTTGATGATTTTTTTTATAATTGACGGACACCACTATATAATAAGGGCTCTATCATTTTCATTTCAGATAATTCCTCTAGGTGAATTTAAAACAAATCAAGTTTTATTCGATTTACTGATAAAGTATTCAGCATCAGTATTTATTATAGCAGTAAAAATAGCATCACCAATTTTGGTGTCATTTTTTTTAGTACATGTTGCAGAAGGTGTTTTAGCAAAAATGATTCCGCAAATGCAGGTGTTTTTTGTTACACAACCATTAAAAATTGGAATAGGTTTTATACTTTTAGGTTCTATTCTTCCAGTTTATTTTTATGTTATTAAAAATTTGCTAGAAGAATTTGAGTACAAACTTTATACATTAGTTAGAGCAATGGGTTAGAAATGGCAAACAACGAAGGCCAAGAAAAAACCGAAGACGCCACCTCCAAGAAACTCTCAGATAGTAGAGACGAAGGACAGGTTGCAAAAAGTCAGGAGATGAGTTCCTTTCTAATATTTAGTGGAGGATTTTTTATACTATTTGCTTTTAGGGATTTTATATCTGATCAAATATCTGGCATGACTACTTATGTTTTTAGATCATTGGATGTACTAACCATTAACATTAATATTGTACAACTATATTTTTATAAAGCTTTAGGATTTTTTGCTCTTACTATGGCTCCAATTTTATTGGGTTTAATGGTTATAGGTTTCGTATCTAATGTTGGGCAAATAGGATTCAAAATATCTCTAAAAGCAATGAAACCCAAAATGAGCAAATTCAATCTTGCAAAAGGGATAAAGAGAATTTTTTTTTCGTCTCGGTCGCTTGTTGAAGTTGCAAAATCTCTTGCTAAACTTTTTGTTATTGGGCTATTTACATATATAGTTTTAGATGATTTAATACAAGAAGCAGTATTAATTATAGATCATTCAGTTGCACAAATTGTAGTGTTTATGATTGAATCAGCACTTACTTTAATCTGGAAACTTGCTCTTGTCTTTGCAGTAATTGCAGCAGCAGATTTCATATTCCAGAGACATAAACACAAAAAAGATTTAAAGATGAGCAAGCAGGAAGTTAAAGACGAAGGAAAACAAACCGATGGTGATCCTCAAGTAAAAGCACGAATTAAATCTATTCAATTTGAAACTGCTCGAAAGCGAATGATGCAAGATGTACCCAATGCAGACGTAGTAATTACAAATCCTACTCACTATGCTATTGCAATAAAGTATGACCAAGAAAAAAATGCTGCTCCTAGAATTCTTGCAAAAGGTGTTGATACTTTAGCACAAAGAATAAAAAAAGTTGCAACTGAAAATGGAGTTCCGTTACACGAAAACAGAGAATTGGCACGAGCACTATATAAAGTAGCTGATGTTGGAGACGAAATACCATCAGAATTATTCCAAGCTGTTGCTCAGATATTAGCTCATATTTTTAGACAGAGAAATTCAAGAAAGAGTATTGTATAAATGGGATTTATTGGAAAAAATAGCGATATATTTTTAGCGTTTGGCCTTATCTTTATGTTAGGCTTAATGCTTATTCCACTTCCTCCTATGTTTTTAGATTTTTTTCTAGCATTAAATATTACTCTTGCTATACTAGTACTAATAGTTTCTCTATATATCCAATCTCCCCTTGATATATCTGTGTTTCCTGGTCTCTTGCTGATTTTAACCTTATTCCGCTTGGGCTTAAACATTAGTTCAACTCGTTTAATTTTAATTGATGGTTATGCAGGGCAAGTAATTGAATCATTTGGTTCATTTGTCGTTGGTGGAAATTACGTAGTTGGGTTTATCATTTTTATCATTCTTGTAATAATACAATTTATAGTTATTGTAAAAGGCTCTGGAAGAATATCTGAGGTTTCTGCTCGCTTTACACTTGATGCAATGCCTGGTAAACAGATGGCTATTGATGCTGACTTAAATACTGGCCTTATCTCTGAACCAGATGCACGAAAAAGACGTGACCAAATTTCACGAGAAGCTGAGTTTTATGGTGCAATGGATGGTGCAAGTAAGTTTGTAAAAGGAGATGCAATTGCCGGTTTGCTTATTAATGGAATAAATATCCTTGGCGGTTTTATAATTGGTATTGCAATGCGTGGTATGTCCTTTACTGACGCACTAAGCAATTACACAATGCTTACAATTGGTGATGGATTGGTCTCTCAAATTCCAGCTCTTGTTATCTCTATAGCGGCTGGTATGGTTGTAACTCGCAGTGCTGCAGGAACTGCACTTGATTATCAAATTAAGTCACAGTTGCTTAACAACCCAAGAGTTCTTGGAACAGTTTCAGGAGTGGTTATACTTTTTGCTCTTATTCCTGGAATGCCAACATTACCATTTTTAATTATTGGTGTTGCCCTTGGTGTAGGGGCATTCGTGAAAGTCAAAAAACCTGATGAAGATGAAGTTGAAGCAGTTGAAGAAAGTGCTGAAGAAGAGACAGAAGAAAATTTTGAAAAATATTTACAGGTAGATCCTATTGAAGTTGAAATTGGCTACGGATTAATTTCTCTAGTGGATGAAGACCAGGGTGGAGATTTGTTCCAAAAAATTGCTGCAACTCGTAAGTTTATTGCACTTGAGTACGGTGTTCTAATTCCGCCGGTTAGAGTTAGAGATAATTTGCAATTAGAACCAAATAGTTACATATTCAAAATTAAAGGCAACATTGTTTCAAAGGGAGAAATTCATACGGATAGATTTCTTGCAATGAATTCCGGTGAAGCTGAAGAATCACTTACTGGAATTGAAACAACAGACCCTGCATTTGGAATGCAAAGCTATTGGGTAACTAAAGAAGAGAAAGATAGAGCCGATTTATTAGGCTATACTATCGTTGATGGAATATCTGTTCTTTCTACTCACTTACAAGAAACGCTTAAAACTAATTTTGATAAAATCTTATCTCGTCAATCTGTGAAACAATTATTAGAAAATCTTAAGAAAAATTATCCAGCCGTTATCAATGATATTGATGCCGATACTTTGCCACTTGGCACGATTGAAAAGGTATTGCAAAATTTACTTAGAGAATTTATTCCTATTAAAGATTTGGTTCAAATTCTAGAATCATTAATAGATTATTCAAAAGTAACAAAAAACATAGATGTACTAACAGAATATGCTCGCCATTCAATTGGTGATACAATTGCTAGTATAGTAAAAGATGGTAATGGAATTATTCATGCTATGGTGATTGGTGCAAATTTGGAAACCCTTTTTTCAACCACATTGCAAAATCAGAAGGAAGCAACACTGACGCTTGGGTTAGACCCTATTACTCTTAACAAAGTTAACGCAAGTTTGCAAGAAGGAATAGAAAAATTTTACTCATTAGGTTATAATCCTGTAATAATAACTTCGGCCACAATTCGTCCATATTTTTATAGATTAATTGCATCATCATTTCCAGATATTATTGTATTATCATACTCGGAATTACCACCAAATGTTGAAATAGAATTTATTAGCAAATTGGAGATTTAAAGTGAAAGTTAAAAAATTTGTTGCACCAACTTTAAAAGATGCTACAGCCTTAATGAAAAAAGAACTCGGGAATGATGCGTTTATATTAAGCACTCGTGTTGTTAACAAGAGAACCGATCTTGGAATCCAGAAGCATTTTGAAATAACTTCTGGAATTGAAGAAGAATTAGATATGGTATTAGCTGAAGTTGAAAACCGACAGTCACCAAGAGAATCATCATTGAGTGACGAACTAATGAAGTTGCAAAAACAAGTAATTGGGAACCAAAACTATAGAAGGAACAAGACACAAGACGACACAATTATCATAGCTCCTAAATCAAGGAACAGAGCAAAAATAAATTCTGAACAATTAAAAGAATATGTGGATAAATTAATTTATCAAGAGGTTTCAAAGCCCATTATTAAGACAGTTGTAAATCAAATTAAGAAATCGGAAGAGTTCATTGACCCATCTAACGTAGAAGATTATGTAATAACATCGCTTTCATCACTAATTCCAACAACAAACTTTGAAATTAAAAAACGTGGCAAGCAAAAAATTGTAGCTATAGTTGGTCCCACTGGGGTTGGCAAAACCACTTGTATAGCAAAGTTAGCTGCTATTTCAAAAATTTTGAATAATCTTAAAATTGGAATTATTTCAATTGATACTTATAGACTTGGAGCAATTGATCAACTCCGAATTTTTTCGGAAGTTAGCAATATTGATATGTTGGTAGCATATGAACCTAACGAAATGCCATCTCTTATAAAAAAATTCAGCGACAAAGATTTAATTTTTATTGATACCGCCGGGCGTGGACAAAAAAACGTAAAAGAACTTGAAAAGACGAAAGAGTTTTTAGACATTGTAAAACTTGATGAAACCTATCTTGCTCTAAGTGCTACCAGTTCAACAAAGCATTTAATTGATGTAACAAAAAAGTTTGATTTTTTTAACTACAGTGCCTTGGTTGTTACAAAAATTGATGAAGGTGTAGTTTTTGGAAATATTTTAAATGTCGCTGTAACTTCAAAGAAACCACTTATTTATTTAACAAACGGACAAGTAATACCTGATGATATTATTGCTGCTGATTCTGATTTTGTAGCGAAAATGGTGGTTACCGGTGAGATTTCATAGTGATTGGACAGGCAAAAAGATTAGCTGAGTTGGTAAAAAATGAAACTCAAAATCATGCTGCTGCCAACAAAAAAATATTTGCTGTCGCTTCAGGTAAGGGTGGTACTGGCAAATCATTTTTTATACTTAATTATGGATATCAACTATCTAAAATGGGAAAAAGGGTTTTATTAATTGACCTAGATTCAAACCTTGCAAATATTGATATAATGCTTAACATTTCTTCCGAAAAAACCATAGGTGATTTTCTTCAAAACAGAGTTTTACTTAGAGACCTTCCAACAGAAGTTAGACCCAATTTCAATATAATATTTGGTGACTCCGGGAAATTAAAACTCCCAGAAAAACGTAGAGAAATAATTGATTACCTTTTTGCAAACATTAGAAGATTAGCACATGATTACGATAAAATACTGATAGATACTGGTGCTGGAGTGCAATTGGACGGATTATATTTACTTTCCAAAACTGATGCCATAACTCTTATTATTAATCCAGATCCAACATCTGTGATGGATGGATATGCTCTAACTAAATTGCTTTTTAACGAATTTGGGAAAAGAGAAATTGGAGTTGTTGTAAACAAGTGCGACAATGACGAGGAAGGAGAAACGACTTTCGGAAATATAAATACTGCTACTACACATTTTCTTAAAACTGAATTATATCACTTGGGTAATATCAATTATCACCACGATGTTTATAAAGCGATTAAAGATCAGGTGATTTTTTCAGAGGAATATTCTGAAAGCACTGTTGCAAATCAAATTATGAAAATTTCTATGGCTTCATAAATTGAAAAAGCTCAACTTCCCCAAAACAGAGATTGAGCTTAAAAAGAAATAATTAAACCAACCTAATCAATTCCTGCAAAATCACTCCAACTGCCAATATAGTATTCACCGTTGTTTGGATTCTTCTTAATAGTAACGCTAACAGTTCTGTCATCGCTACCCCAGTGTGTAATTGGCAAATCGCCACCATCATAATTTGGCTGATCTTGCAAAAAGATTTCTATTCCAGAACCATCATCAACTCCTAATCTATAACGCACCCAGTGTAGGTTAGGAATTTCTAATTTAAAATACGTGTTTTGTCCTGCTTCTATTTTTTGATTATCAGCAAGGATGTCGCCACTCCAATCACCAGTAGGATTAGAATCAGGTGCTTCGCCCATTGCTAGAACCATTATAGACGTGATTGTTACAACAGAACTTGAGTCACTATTAAACTGAACATATAGTGAATCTGGGACTGTAATTTCTTCTTCTGGGTCAACAACATCACAAGATGTTAATGAAAAGAGAATACCAATAAACATAAATAATGATATAACTTTAAGATTTAATAATAGTTTGATAGATTTCATTTTAACCTCAATAATAATACAATGATATCAAAATATAATAATTTATTTTGATAATTTTCATTTGAACTTTACATTCACTTTGTCTTTCTAAAACATAAATCTTAGTTTTACAAATCAAATCAAAATGAGAGTTATTCCTTTTATGGAAAGCATTACCGGAATTGTTGATATTTATCTTTTCTATAGTGAAAACAATGGATATTCTGTTTTTAAATTAGAAGATGGAACTAGTTGTGTTGGAAATTTACCTAAGTTAAATGAAGGTGACAGAGTTGAGCTTTCTGGTGACTGGGTTGAACATCCTCGTTATGGAAAACAATTTAAAGTTAAAAGTGCAAACATTTCATATCCAACTACTGATTCTGGAATAATAAAATATCTTGGTTCTGGAATGATTCACGGAATTGGTCCAGTTACTGCAAAAAGAATTGTGAGTCATTTTGGAGAAGCTACACTTGATGTTTTTGACAATAGCATTTCTCGTTTAATTGAAGTTGAGGGAATTGGAAAGAAAAAATTAGAGATAATAAAAGATGGATGGGAAGAACAGAAAAGTGTTAAAAATGTAATGCTCTTCCTACAATCAAATGGAATCTCCTCAACTTACTCTGTGAAAATTTACAAGGAGTATGGCGATGCTGCACCAGAGTTAATACAGAAAAATCCATATCGGTTAATTTCCGACATTTGGGGAATTGGATTCAAAACGGCCGATGGAATTGGTAAAAGCCTTGGTTTTACTGGCGATGATCCATTTAGACTTAAGGCAGGAATTCTTCACACCCTACAACAAGCTATTAAAGACGGACACACATTTCTTCCAAAAGATGAATTGATTAAAGAAGCTTCTTATATGCTACAGGCAGATGTAGGTTATTCCGATACACTTTTCGAAGACCTTGAAACTAGTGGCGATATATATAGAAACAACAATAAAGTATATATCTCCGATTTCTATCATGCAGAGCGTGAAATTGAAAATTCAATAAATAACCTACTAAGTATAACACCCGTGAAACCTCCTAAACTTGATAAAATATTATCTTCATTTAATGAAAATTATTCTGATGAACAACTTGATGCAATAGGCACTTCATATTCTGAAAAGATGTTGATAATTACTGGCGGACCTGGAACTGGCAAGACAACAACTCTTAAAGGAATTATCCAACTATTTCAAACTTTTGATAAAAAAATTATGCTTGCTGCCCCAACTGGGCGTGCTGCAAAGCGAATGACCGAAGTAATTGGACTTGAAGCAAAAACAATTCACAGACTTTTAGAATTTAATCCCCAAGATAAATCGTTTAACCACGATGTAGATAACCCACTTGAAACAGATTTACTAATTGTTGATGAAATTTCGATGATTGATACCTTGCTAATGTATAATCTAATTGTTGCTATAAGCAAAAATACAACTCTAATTCTTGTTGGAGATATTGACCAACTTCCATCTGTTGGTGCAGGAAATGTATTAAAGGATTTAATTGCAAGTGAACAAATTCCTGTAATTCAGTTGAATACAATTTTCCGCCAAGCAAAGGATAGTGATATAATTACAAATGCTCATAGAATTAATAAAGGAGAAATGCCTGCTCTTAATTTCATTAAAGAAACAGATTTCGTTTTCTTGGATGAGAATAGCAACGGAAAAATTCCAGAAAAGATATTGCGGTTATGCAGTGATGAGCTTCCAAGAAAGTTTGATTTTAATCCTGTTGAAGATATTCAAATTCTTTCCCCTATATACAAAGGGGATGTTGGAGTTACTGCACTAAACAAATTATTTCAAAACAAACTGAATGAGTCTGCAACAATTTATTCACAAGGGGATAAGATATTTAAGGCAAATGATAAAGTAATGCAACTACGCAACAACTACGATAAAAATGTTTTTAATGGTGATATAGGTTTTGTTGTTGGAACAAATATCGAGAGCAAAGTAATGTATATTTCTTTTGAAGGTAAAATGGTTGATTACAAATTTGAAGAGTTAGATGAAATTACTCTTGCCTACGCTGTTACTGTGCACAAAAGCCAAGGTAGTGAATTCCCATGTATTATAATGCCGCTTACAACATCTCACTATATGATGCTCCAACGAAACTTACTATACACAGCTATTTCAAGAGCCACAAAATTGTTAATCTTAATTGGAACAAAACGTGCACTTGCAATGAGTGTTAATAATAACAAAGTAAAAAATAGGTTTACTAGTTTGTTTAAAGTGTAAGATTAATATTTTTGGATGACAGCACTTCATGCTCTCTATCTTCAAATGGTTCTCTAAAATTTTCGAATGCATAATTTTTTATCCACTCATCTCTTTTATCGAACAACTCAAAAATTTCTGTTTTATAACCTTCTAAAATATTTTGGATGAAAAGCAGCAACCGCTCATCTTTAAACTTTTTTGGATTTATTCTGAATTGCTCAAATAGAATTTTTAGTTGGTCTGCTTTTACATATTTATCATCAGATACCCAACGGTTCACTGTTGCTAATGCTGTAGGATTTCCATCTTCCTCCATTGATATCAATACTAAATGAACCAACTCGCCATTTTCATCTTCAACAAAAGTATGGAAATGTCCAAATTCATTTTCTCTGTGGCAATGGAAAAAGACTCTGCTTTTTGTTTCATCATCTACAATTCCGCCTTTTATTGGATAATGAAAATATGGATCAAACTTATATTCTTTTCCATCCATTACTTTATTCACAATGCTACTATCTTCTTTTTTTAATGAAGTAATTATTTCTATAACTTTTTCTAATGACTTATTAATTAATGAAGCCGATTTTTGAAAAACATTTAATGCCGATGTTTTAATTGGAAGACTAACTGCAACTGTAATTAGCGAAATGGATTTTAAAAATTTTCGTCTAGAGTTTTTCATTTGAATTATTTTTTGTAATTTAATGTTATAGAATCACTGTCATTCCCGAATGTTTTAATCGGGAATCTCAGTGAGGAAGATAAGTGAAGCGTCCTGAAAACAGTTGACTCAATATAACAACAAAGTCAACTAATAACAGGACAAGTAATGAAGAAAAGAAAAGAGAAAGATGAGAATAAAAGAGCTTGAAGAAGCCTTACGCA
>JAQICK010000462.1 GCA_027858595.1 Melioribacteraceae bacterium | reverse complement strand
ATTTAATTTAGGCAACTCTTTTGCTGTCACTTTTTTATTTCCACCTTTTTCCAATGCTTTTTTTATTGCTCCTAAATTTTCTGTTGGAGGAACTTGTAAATCTTTTTCCCCGTTTATAGCCAAGACAGGACATTTTACCTTTTCTAGTGTCGGTGCTGGGTTATATTTTATAAAATACAGCATCCAAGGACTTATAATTTGATCAACCTGTAATTTTATAAAATAATCTTCACTCATTCCTTCTGGTTGTTCTGCATTTGGATTGTCTTCTAAAGTTTGTTTTATGTAGTTAGTTAAATCAGTTTTAAGTTGTTCTGAATTTGTAGACTTATTTACAATTTCAAACGCTTTTTTGTTTGTTATTTCATTTTTCAGCAAATCATCATCACTAATTCCTGAAGCTTTTCCAATTAATTTTTGTTGTAATAAAAGTAATTGGTCGCCTGGAATTCCTGTTCCTGCTAATAATACGATATAGGCAATATCGTTAGAGCGACTTGCAACCATTGGAGCAATTATCCCTCCTTCGCTATGTCCAATTAAGCCTATTTTGTTTTTGTTTATTTCTTTTCTTGTTTTTAAATACTGAACACCTGCTTCTACATCATTTGAAAAATCAAAACTTGTAGCAGTTTTAAAATCTCCATTTGACAAAGCTGTTCCTCGGTCGTCAAAGCGTAAAACCGCTATACCATTTTTTGTTAAATAGTCTGACAATACAAGAAATGGTTTATGTCCTAATAATTCTTCGTCTCTGTTTTGTGGACCGCTTCCACTTATTAAAACTACAACGGGAAAAATTCCATCTTTTCTCGGCAAGGTCAACGTACCTGCTAAAACGACCCCTGCTTTCTTGTTCTCAAAAGTTACATCTTCCGAATAATAAGGATATGGCTTTGTTGGTTCTTGTGGTCTATTAATTTTTTCTTTTTCAACCATTTCTTTTGATAAATTCATTGAAAAAGATTGCCCAGCTTGTTTAAAATTTCCAACAACAATATTGTCATTACCTAAAACACCCTCATATTCAATACCTGCGTTTAGGATTGCAAGTTTTAATGTTGAGTTTTCAAAACTTGTAGAAGTAACAGGTATTCCTTTTGCACCTTGGTCAGGACTATCCATTGTTGAACTATATCCATTTTCAACTTCATTGATATTAAATACAATTCTCAATTGTGTTCCCTGAACTTTTAAAACACCGTTCCATTGTCCCGTTATGTCTTGTCCATAAATTGATAGTGTTGTTAACACTGTTAATATAATTAGGAGTAATTTTTTCATTTTTTTTGCCTTTTTATTATCTGTTGGCGACGGTTTTAATATGGGGCGTTTGGCATTTTGAAACGCTTCATATTCATGATACGACTAATTTTACTTAGTGCTACAAACTTCAAACTTAGTACTATCTGCCAAACGCCTCTATTTGTTTTTGAGCGTTCGTGTTTTATTTGCTTATTTCTTCTATTGCTTTTAAAAATATTTCGTTTTTAGTTTTTTCTTTAAAAATGTTTTTTAATTTATCCCAATAATCTTTATCAACAGAATTTGCAATATCTGAACAAATTAAATAAGCTAACTTTTCTTCAAAATCAATCCACTTTTCACTCATAATTATTTCAGTTCTGGAAGAATTTAAATCTAAATCTCTCTCTCCACAAATATCAACGACTATTATTAAAGGAAAAGGCCAGGCGATTTTCACTTGATTACGTTTTTGTCGCCAAGACTCAGGAAATAAAGAAGATGGGATGTCAATACCATGTATAGAAATTCTAGATTTTGATTTTGCAAATTCCGTGAATGAAGTGCTTTCATCAATATCACCTTCATCATCTATTGTAATTGATTTTGACGATTCACTAATTGAATTTTCAGAAATTCGAATACTTCTTTCCAATGTGTATGATTTTCCTTCAATTTCAACATCTCTTGAATTCAATTCAATCTCTTTAACAGGTTTGTCAGACCTTTCTAAAATTGCTACAACAGCAGAGCCAATAATTCCTTCTTTGTTATGGTTTAAGTCTATATCAAATAACTTTATATTATCACGTTCTTTCCAAGAATAGTCTTTTAATGAACTAGCCATTACTTCTTTGAAACTATTTTCATCTCTTACTTTTTGATGGGATGCAGTTTTAATATTAATTTTGAATGGGGGATTAGGAATTACATTTTCAACGGATTTTATAAATTCTTCTTCATTCATTCGCTCCCAAGGGTTTTGATTCCTTAGAATTAATTTTGTTGTAGTTCCAGGTAGTTGTCTTTGCCCTTCTTTAATGAGGAAAATACTTTCTTGTCCTTCTACCGTTATTTCAATCGCTTCACTTGATTTATGCTGGGCATATACACGCTTTGTATCAACAAGAAGTGTATCAGCTACCATAAAACAAGAAAGTATACCTATCCCAAAACGTGAGGTTGGTGTAAAATCAGCACTTGTTTCAGCTTTAAGTCTATAAAAATCAGTTGATTTATAAAAAGACGAGCCAATTTTTGAATAATAATTATCAATAATATATTGATCCATACCAGTTCCATTATCTTCTACTTCAAGAATATATTCCCCATCTTTTTCATAATAACTTACATGGATTTCAGGATTATAGGGGTTTCCCCACTTAATTTCTTGAGCTTGCCGTAATAAACAAGCATCAATAGAGTTTTGTAACAACTCCCTTAAAGCAACTTCTGAATTACCATATAATTTTGTCCCCATTAACAAGTCAACTACTTGTTTCTTACTTAAATTGAATTGAGTATCTCGATATATGTATATGGGCTTATTCCTAATATTCTTCTTAGTCTTTATTTTTTCTCTATTAACCTTAAAAGGAAATTTGACAGATATTTCTCTCCCTTTACTTTCATTAAAATTATTCAAAGCCGAAACAATATTATTACAAACACTTAATTCTCTATCTATCAAATCGCAAAACTTATGAATTGAAGCTTCAATAGCTGGGTGTGAACAAGTTGCATTAAATTGAATAATACTAGGGTTTATTTCCCAAGCTTCAATAGCTCTGTGTTTATTCCATTCTTCAATGGATACAGGATGTCTGACGTATAAATGAGAAAATAAAACTGGTGGTGTTCTTTTACTGTCAAAATCTAAAATATCAGCAAGTCGTAAAATAATTGCAATTAATGATAAATTTGCAAAAGTGTCACTTCCACATAGATAGTTTTTGTCCAATTCTAATACACTCAATGCGTCTTCATTGTGGCTAAAACAAATTTGTGCAAACTCAACTGTTAAATCAATATCACGAAATTTTATTTTATTATTCCAGTCTTGTTCTATTATATCCCTTGCCCTTTCTGCATGAGTATGTCGGATAAAGTCCGATATTAAATAAGCTTTTTTTGTTTCAGCAAGTGTATGTTTTCCACTAAGTATAAAATTTAAGATTTCTTCTTTTTGTTCGGGTCTTGCAAAATAAAATCTTTTAAAATCTTCATATTTAATTTTTTCATCATCATCTTCAAATTCTGGTTCAGTATCCCAAACTTTCTTCCATGCTAAAATATTTTTTTCATCAGGTGCCATTCCAATATCGTGCATAAATGCACTTAAAATAAGAAGCATTAATTCCGGAACGGATAAATTCTTAATAACATCTTTGGATAATAATTTTTCCATTAGATGCAAAACTCGAAACAAATGCTCTCCATCATGAAGTGTAAATTCTCCCATGTGCTTGATAATTGTCTTTGTTCTTTGGTAGGCATATGAAACAACATTTTCCACAAGTGAAATAACTTCAATATCTTTTTCTGAACACTTTTCTTTTAATACAATGTATATTCCACTCTTCTTTAATCTACTTAGAATTTCTTCTTTATAATCATCACTCATAATAATTCTCATTTATATTTGAATGGCTGTATTCACTACATGAAGCACAACGTTTGTGTTAAATCATTGTTCTTATCCATACAAAATGGTGGAATAAGAACAATTGTTTATACTCTCAATATATGTTATATAAATATTTGTTTATTTATTAAATCAGTTTTTAAACAATACATTAACCTGACGCAGCAAAGATGAATTGAAACGCAACTGGCATTAATTCGGCTTTAACGTTCCATGTTTTTGGGGTGGCAAGGGAATAGGTCTTTTTAAATGCCACTCTATTATCATAATTATTAAAAGAACTTTTAGAAGATAATTAAAAATGGAGTTTAAATCAAAAAGAATCCTAATATCCTATCTTGTTGTGTGAGCTGTTATTTATTGGATTGTTACTTTGGTGTAGATTGTGGGTTAGAAAAGAAAACCCAATTAAAAATATAATTGGGTTTATTAAAAAACTATGTGGACTTATTATATTTTAGCCCCAAGACCTTTAATTTGATAGATAGTTTTAACTTGTTTTTCCTTGTGTTCACATTCAGCTTCTTCGCCTTCTTTCTTGTGGTCACCACAACTAGTTCCAGAACACTCAGCATCAGATTCAACTGCGAACGAATAAAATTCTCCTTCAACTAAAGCCGTTTTTCCTTTAGCTTCCATTGGAAAAATAATTTCGCCATCTTTAACTTTTATACGAATTGTTTCAAACTCTTTATCGCTTGCTAACTCAATCCAACAACCTCTTTTTTCGCAAACATTAACTATTGTTCCTTCAACAAGTACTTTCTTGCCTTCAAAGTTTTCAGGATTGCCTAAAATTTCTGAAACTTTCACTGTTTCTGTTAATGTAATTTCCTGTCCATATTTTTTCACATCTTCTGCAAATAAATTTGCACTCATTAAAACTGTAAAAGCAAACAATAAAATATATTTCTGCATTCTAATTCTCCTGTTAGTATTTTTATTTTTCAATTATAATAAGCCTAAAATAAAAGCATTTATATTGTTTTCCAAATATAAAAGAATAAGAATATGAAACGGCGTACATTTATTAGAAATACTGCATTATTCACGGGTGCATCTTCAATGTCTGGAATAAGCAATATTTATGGAAATACTCAGAGCAAAACCAATATGCCTCCTAAGATTAAGCCAATGCGATTAAACAAAGGAGACACTGTTGGACTCATTGCTCCTGCTGGATATATTTCTGATAATGCTCTTCAAGACGCTATTGAAAACATTGAATCCTTAGGTTTTAAGCCATACTATACAAACGAGATAAAATCAAAATACGGCTATCTTGCTGGAAAGGATGAGGTTCGTGCAAATGATTTAAATCATATGTTTGAAAATGATAAAGTTGATGGAATCTTCTGTGTGCGTGGTGGATACGGCGTTGCTCGAATGCTACGTGAAATAAATTATGATGCAATAAAGGCAAATCCAAAGGTACTTGTTGGATATAGCGATATAACCGCACTGCACTACGCAATTTATTCACAAACAGGATTGATTACATTTCACGGACCGGTTGCAACATCAACATTTAATGAGTTCTCTGTCGATAATCTTATAAAGACAATTATGAGTCCACAACCCAAAACGGTTTTTACTCCAGCTGATGATAGTGATAGGGGAAGTGATTTTGATACTTACACAATCCGCGAAGGAAAAGCTTCTGGCGAATTAATTGGTGGAAATCTTAGCTTGGCAGTTACTTTTCTTGGAACTCCATACGATGTTGACTACAAAGGCAAAATTCTTTATCTCGAAGAAATAGATGAAAAACCATACAGAGTTGACAGAATGTTAACACACCTTTATCAAGCTGGTAAACTGGAAGAAGTTGCTGGAATTGCACTTGGGGTCTTTAGGAAGTGTAATGCGAAAATCGGCTCTGCCAAAGGCGAACAGACGCTTTCATTAAAAGAAGTTCTTTACAATAAACTTTACGATTTAGGTGTTCCTGTAATTTATGGATTATCTTTCGGACACGTTGAAAACAAATACACAATCCCTTTTGGAATAAACGCTGAACTAGATGTTCAAAAACAAACGATAACACTAACCGAACCAGCAGTATTATGAGTAAAGCAATAAACAGATTGAACTATACTATTGTGGATGCTAATCCAAAAGAGAAGTGCTTTTCTAACTTCTCACTTCTGACTTCTTGCCTTTCATCTCTAACCTCTCCCCTAAACCATGTTTGCTAAAATAGTATTTCCACTTCCATTTAGGAATTCGTTCACGTATTCAATTCCTGAAGAATTTGAAGAGCTTGTGCTTGTTGGAGTTCGTGTTGTAGTTCCATTTGGGAAAAGAACACTTACTGGATTTGTTATTGATGTAATTGAAGAAGCAGAAACAGAACACAAAATTAAACCTATTCGCGATGTGCTTGATACAGCGCCAATATTTGGGAAAAATGAGTTAAAGTTTTACGAGTGGGTAAGTGAATATTACATTAGCTCACTTGGTGAAGCACTACGAAACTCAGTGCCATATGGGTTGGATGTTGAATCTAAGAAAAAAGTTGTATCCGATATGGACTTCTGTTTTGAACTTTATAAAGAAGAGAAAAATAAAAACTCAACTCGTGCTAAAGTTTTAGATTTACTAAGCCAAAAGGAAACTTACACATTTTCACTACTTCAAAAATTAGCAATGAAAAAATCAATCTATTCAATTGTTAATACTCTCGAAAAGAAAGGTGCTGTAACCTTATTAAATGAAATTGAAGATGCGAAAGTTAAAGTAAAAAAGATTAAGCATATAAAGTTAAACAAAAACATTGATGACGTTTACGCCTCTTTGCCCGAAATAGAAAAACGATCTACAAAGCAAGTAATAGTTTTGATGGAATTACTCTCAGCACCCGAAGAGGAATTTCCATTGGCACAATTACTAAAGAAAACTAATTCTAATCAATCATCCGTAGAGTCTTTATTCAAAAAGGATTTAATTTCTATATTTTATAAAGAGGTTGAGCGAAAGTTTATGGAAACTTACGCTGAAGATAAAAAGAACATTAAATTAACATCCGACCAAAAAACAATTGTTAAAAACGTTTCCGAAAACATTCTCTCTAAATCGTTTAAGCCCTACTTACTACACGGAATTACTGGAAGTGGAAAAACACAAGTCTATATTGAACTTGTTAGAAAAGCGTTGGATATTGGAAGAAATGCAATTGTGCTTGTTCCAGAAATATCACTTACTCCCCAAATTACTACACGGTTTTATAATGAGCTTGGTGAATCCATTACTGTAATGCACAGTAGAATGTCGCTTGGCGAACGCTATGATGCGTGGCGTGGAATTATAAATGGAAAATACCGCGTAGTTATTGGTCCTCGTTCGGCTCTCTTTGTTCCGCTAAAAAACATTGGAGTAATAATAGTTGACGAAGAACATGACGGAAGTTATAAGCAATATGATATGGTTCCAAAGTATAATGCTCGCGATGCCGCTGTGGTAAAGGCGAGCATGAATAATGCGCCAATTCTACTTGGCTCAGCTACTCCATCTGTTGAAAGCATGCACAACGCATTAAACAAAAAGTACGAATTGCTTGAGCTAAAAGATAGAATTAATGCTGCGAAGCTTCCACTTGTTAAACTTGTTGATGTGTCATACGAACAAAAAAACAAGAAAATGGATGGTGCTTTTTCGAAAGCTTTAGTTGACAAGATTAACGACCGCTTGCAAAAAAATGAGTCTGTAATTATTCTCCAAAACAGGCGCGGATTTGCAACACAAATTTATTGTGAGGATTGTGGCGAAATTGAGATGTGCGAAAATTGTTCTGTCTCAATGGTGCATCATATTAATAAAAACATTTTACAATGCCACTACTGTGGAAATACAAAGCCAGTTCCGAAGGCTTGTGTGAAGTGTGGTTCGTTATCGCTAAAATTCTTTGGAACTGGAACGCAACGTGTTGAAGATGAATTGCTCTACAATTTTCCTGATGTTAAAATTGAACGAATTGATTCCGACACATTGAACAGAAAAGGAAAGCTTGGCGAAATTCTAAATCGTTTTAAAAGTGGTGAAACACAAATTCTTGTTGGAACCCAAATAGTAGCAAAGGGATTGGATTTTTCAAACGTAACTCTTGTAGGAGTTATTTCAGCCGAAACGACACTATGGATTCCAGATTTTAGAGCTGATGAAAGAACATTTCAATTACTAACACAAGTTTCAGGCAGGGCAGGACGTAGCTCCATTGAAGGGGAAGTTCTAATCCAAACTCAAAATCCCTCTCATTTTGTTCTTCAAAAAGTAGTAGCAAACGATTACCACGGATTTTATAAAAACGAAATAAAACTCCGCGAAGAGAGTGAATATCCTCCGTTCACAAGAATTTGCACCGTTGAAACAAAAGATGATAGCGAGCATAAAGCTCGTGGAGCCTTAAATGACTTCTACAATATATTAATTAAAAAAGAAGCGTCGCTCTCAATCTCTGTTCCTCAACCAGCAATGATAGCACGGATAAAAGGGAAATATCGATTTAAGATTTTAATCAAAAGTCAAAAATCAATAGACCCAAGTGGAAAGTATTTACGTAAAGCTGTTCTTGAATCATTCATTGAATACAATCAACGATCAAAGTTTAGCGATATTAAACCTATAATTGATATGGACCCACAAAGCACAAGTTAATTATAGCAAAAAACCCACAATACAGTTAAAAATTGTGGGTTTAATTTTGCTATAATTATAATATTTTAAGCTCGCTTACATACATCCACAGCTTTTAATATTTTTAAGTTCAGAGTAGACTGGTGCGAGTGGAAATATTGTTTTCTCTGGGTCCATGTGACCAATTCCAACCCAACCCCAAGAGGGAATATATGAAAAATAATCTTGTCGCTTAATCACAGTAATTTCGTGCAGCGATTCAGGGTAAAGACAAATATATAAATTGGCTGCCCTCCAAATATGCCAATATATAGTCCTCCCCATGTTAAACTTGAGTTAGTTTAATTTTTGTGTTTTGTATGTTTTTTT
>JAQICK010000250.1 GCA_027858595.1 Melioribacteraceae bacterium | reverse complement strand
AATTTGGAGAGTGGGAGTCCGACAACGTTATAGTAACATCCATTTATTTTTGATATAAACACAGCACCAAAATCATCTTGAATTCCATATGCACCGGCTTTATCCATTGGGCTACCACTTGAAATATAATTTTTTATTTCTTTGGAATTCAATTTTCTGAAAATAACTTCAGTTTTTTCGTAATCAATTTTTTGTTTTTGCAAAATGGAATTTTTAACTGCAAAGCCAGTATAAACGAAGTGTTTTTTATCACTTAATTTTTCAAGAATTATTTTCGCATCTTTTATATTTCGGGGCTTTCCAATAATCTCTTTGTTGAGAACTACAATTGTATCAGCAGTAATAATTATTCCGTTGCTTTTAATTTTTTCAGCAATTTGCAATTTCTCCAATGCTAATCTTTTAACTGTTTTTATTGGAGATTCATTTTCGAAAACAATTTCATCCATATCGACAGAAAAGCTTTTAAATGATAAACCTAATTGTTTGAGTAGAATTTTTCTGCGAGGAGATTTTGAAGCTAAGTAGATTGGAAGTTTTGTTTTTAGCATGGATAATTGTTTATCTGAAAAGAGCTTTTATACTTCCCCATGTTCTTTTCTCAACCGAAGTTGTATGTGAAACCCCAAGTTCAATCCCATCTGAAGACTTAGTGCCATCATTTTTAATAAAAACAAGTCTATAGGTATAAAAACTTGCCTGAACTTTAAAAGCGTTTTCATCTATAAATGTGTACGAAGAATTATCACCCTTTGCTGGAACAGAACCAATTGACGAAAACACACCGTTAACAACTCTTCTTTCAACAGATGTTTCTTTTAAGTTTCCTTCAACTGTAGTCTGCCAGGTAAGGACAACATTATCATTATTACTTGTCACTGTAAAATTTGAGTAGTGAACACCCAGAAATAAAAAGGTTATACTTAAAAGGAGCGATATTTTAATTAAAATGTTTTTCACAGCAATAAATATATTTGTAAAAGAGTTATTTGTCAAGGATAATTTAATGTTTTTCATTAATTAGTGCCTTGTTTCCGATATCGTTTCTATAAACTTTACCTTCAAATTTAATTTTTGATATAGCATCGTAAGCCAGTTGCTTTGCCTCAATTAAACTATTGTTAGAAAAAGCGGTAATATTTAAAACACGTCCACCATTAGTCTTTAAAATATTGTCTTCCTTTTTTGTGCCAGCATGGAAAACAATTACACTTTCATTTTCAGCATCTTCAAGTCCAGAAATAGCAATTCCCTTTTTATAATTTCCTGGATAACCATCTGAGGCTGCAACAACTGAAATAGCATTTTTGTTTGTATTGTTAATAGAATCTATATTTATTTTTCCAATGGCAGTACTGTTTAACAACTCAAGAAAATCTCCTTCAATTATTGGTAACACAACTTGTGTTTCGGGATCACCAAAACGACAATTAAATTCAACTACTGAAGGCTCTCCATTTTCTATCATTAGTCCAGCATAAAGACATCCATTATATTTCCTTCCTTCGCTTTTCATTGCATCCAGCGTAGGACGAATTACTTTCTCTGAAATTATATTTAATATTTTCTCAGTTACTAAAGGTGCAGGTGCGTATGCCCCCATTCCTCCAGTGTTTGGGCCTTTATCGCCATCGAAACGTCTCTTGTGATCTTGGGCGGCTGGAAGAAGAACAAAATCATCTACATCAGTAATTGCAAAAATTGAAGTTTCTTCACCTTGCAAAAATTCCTCAATCACAAGTGTTTCTCCAGAGTTTCCAAAGAGAGCTTCATTAAAACACTTATTGATATACTCTTCTGCTTCTAGTTTTGTTTCGCAAATTGCAACGCCCTTTCCGGCGGCTAACCCAGAGGCTTTTATAACTGTTGGATAGTTTATTTCATCTAAATAATTAATTGCTTCAACAAAATCACTTTTTGTGAAAACCTTAAAAGATGCAGTTGGAATTTTATACTTTTCCATAAGTTTTTTTGAAAAGGCTTTATCCCCTTCAATTTCTGCAGCACTTTGGTTGGGTCCAAAAGTATTTATTCCATTAATTCTAAGTGAATCAGCAAGCCCATCTACTAAAGGAATTTCAGGTCCAAGAACTACTAAATCAATTTTATTATTTTTACAAAACTCAATTATTGAT
>JAQICK010000335.1 GCA_027858595.1 Melioribacteraceae bacterium | reverse complement strand
TTCTATTACTAATGCTGAAACACTAATAACCCCAATTACTACCAACGATAGTAAATTAAATTATCTGTCGTTTAATGAATTTATGAAAAAATGAATTATCTAGCTAAAATATTATTACTATTTATATTCTTTTCTGTAGTAATTTCTGCCCAAAAGAGAAGTTCGGAATCAATTAAGCGGCAAGGAATTGCTCACATGGATAATGGCAAATATGGTGAAGCTATTGATTTGTTCAATAAGTATATTGCCTCTTATCCTAGAGAACCAGAAGGATATAATTTAAGAGCACTTAGTTTTGAAAAACGTCAAATCTATAAATATGCAGTACTCGATTTAAGAAGAGCAATAAATCTAACTCCTAAAAACAGTGAATATAAAGAAAATTTAAGTAGGGTAATTTCTATTTGGTATCCTTTGCTTAGAAAAAAAATTGAGGGTCATAAAAGAGAAATTGCTATAGACCCTTATTCAGCATTTGATCATCTTGAAATTGGTAAATCTCATAGATGGCTAGAGGAATGGAGTACAGCTGAATTATGGTATGATAAATATTTGGCTTTTGATGACGATGCTTCCCCAGATGAAATTATTAGATATTCAATTATTCTTGCAAAAACAGGTCATATCAAAAAAGGAGAAATAGTTCTTAAAAAATGGGTTGATAGATACCCTGAAGATTGGAGGCTTTGGAGTAGATATGGTTATTTTACTCTTTGGCTTGGAAATAGAGACAATGCTGCAAATGCTTTTACAAATGCACTAGGTTTTAAACCATTTTTTAAGGAAGCACAAGACGGTCTTGATATTGCAACAGAAAAAGGATATATGGTTAAAAATGAACCAAGAGCTTTTGAAAGAGGATATCCAATAGATGTTAAATACAGAAAATTAAGAAAAAACCCATTTGATGTGGATTCACGTTTTGAGCTGGTTAATTTATTAATTGATGCAAACCGTATCGAAGAAGCTAGAGAACAACTAAATATTCTTAAAGACAAACATGAAAATGACTACAAATATAAAGACCTGGATGCTAGATTAACTCCAAAGATGGAAGCAAAATATACATCTCTACTTGAGGAAAGTTTAGCTAAGTTAAAACAAAATCCAGATAATAAAGAGTTAACTAAAAATGTTGCAAATTATTATACTGGACTTAAACAATTTGATGAAGCTAATGAGATTATGGAAGATTACTTAGCTTTGCACCCAGATGACAATGAGATGAAAGAATATTCTGCTGATATTCTTGCTTATTCCGGCGATTTTTATGGTGGAGCTGAAGTTTTGTCTGAATTAATTGAAAGTGGTTATACATCCGAAAAAATTGTTGAAAAAACTGCAAACTATTATGGAAATGATTTCGATTATGATAATTCAATTAGAATAATTGAAGAACATATTGATGGCAAATCAATAAACGAAACAAAGGACTTAAGATTTCAATTGTCAAAATATTATGCTTGGAACTATCAATGGGATTATGCAAGAGATAATATTGAAAAATTATTGGAAGTTTATTCTAATAACAATAAATATAAGTTATTTGAAGCTCAGTTAATTGTTTGGACAGTTGATGATACTGAATTTGATACTGCTGAAGTTAATTTAACAGAAATATTAGCCGAAGAACCAAATAATCTTGAAGGAATACTTGGTTTAGCTACAATTTACTCTTGGAAGAGAGAATATCCTGAAGCAAAAGAACTAATTGATAGAGCTAATGAAAAGCACCCAGATAATCCAGAGATTGCTAGTGTTGAGAGTTTTTATAATGCTCAAATAGCACTCGAGCCTAGTAGAAAATTGTTAGAAAAACGAGAAGAAATTGGGGAGCTTGTAAAAGTAGAAGATTATTATGGTGCGTTAGAATTATATGATGAATATTTTGAAATGGACGATGACCCATCAAGACAAGTCTATAGGGAATATGCTCAAATTAATCTTGCTGCTGAAAACTATGATACTGCAATTGAAACATACGATTTACTCCTGTCAGATGAATACGATGAGGGCTTTGCTTTAGCAAGAGCTAACGCTTATTTGTGGAGTGGTGATTCATTAAATTCACTAAATCAATTTTTGGAATTATCTGAGTATAATCCTGATAACTATGAAGCCAAAATGGGATTAGCAGATTCGTATACTCTTAATAAAGAGTATGGTAATGCTGATGATATTTATGACGATCTACTAGATGTAACGGAAGATTCAGTACAAACAGATTTAATAAGGCAGAAGCAAGATATGCTTCCAATGTATGGAGTTACAGCCGGTCTAAATTCAGCATTTCAGTTTGTAATTCCTTATAATTTTAGTTTTATTCCTACGTTTTCATTTTATGATGATAATCATGAGCTAACATATTATCAGTATGGATTACGAGCCGAAGTTGGCTTTTTAAGATATTTTACAGTTGGTGGTACTTGGCTACGTACAGATATTTTTTCTTTAACTGAAAGCCAAACATTTACTGAATTGTCAGGACAGATATATTTTCACCCCTTTAAGAACTTTTCTATTGGTGGAAGCCTTGGGAGGATTAACATTGAAAGGGAGTTAGAGAAAAATATTGGAACAATTGAAGCACGTTGGTTTTCGGATGATTTATTATTAAGAGTAGGATATAGAGATACAGATGCTAGGCTTGTTCTTTTTTCACCTAATTTAATTGATGTTAGAGTAGATGCATTAGATGCATACATCTATCATTTTTCTGGGAATTATAGATTCAAAGACATCTATAAAATTTTACTTTTTTATCAATATTTCAATATTTCTGATGGGAATGTTGCAAATTATTTCCGATTGAGACTTGGTAAAGCATTTAAAGAAAATTGGTTCTTCGGATACGAATATTTTTTCTCTGATTTTGCTTTTTCATCGCCACTTTATTATTCTCCTCAAGAATATAGCACTCATTCAATTTGGGCTGACTATGAATACAAAGAGACTGAAAAATTAGATTTAATTTTTGGTGGTCAAATTGGATATGCACCATCAATTGATTTTATCGTTGGAAATCTCTATGTTGATGCAAGCTACACAGTATTAGAAAATCTTATGCTCAATGGAAGAGCAACCTATGGTCATTCATTCAGATATGATAGTACCTATAAATTTATTTCTATTTTTCTGTCCGCATATTGGAGTATTTGGTAAAAAGAGCTATCTTGTATTTTGACTATTTAGTAATGTTTTTTTATAATAATAAGTTAGTATCATCATGAATATATTTAATAGATTTTTAGTAGTTCTTGTTTTAATAAATGGTAGTATATCTTACGCAAACCCTCCTGTAAAATTTGATAGTAACCTTGGGAATAAAGTCTCAATTACTGGAGATTTAGAGCAATTAAAGTATTTTTTTGATGCACTTGAGAAATCAAAATCAGAAAAAATACGTATTGCTCACTACGGAGATTCAATTATTTGGGGAGATATTATCACAGATAATTTAAGGAATTCCTTTCAAAAACAGTATGGTGGGCACGGGATAGGATTTGTCTCTGTTTGTACGGATGATATCTCTGCTCGAAAAACAATAGGACACGAGTTTTCGGACGATTGGGTTTGGGCATCTGTTTTCACCAAAAATAGAGAACATTTCCCAATTGGTATTGCCGGAACCGTTGGAAAGGCTTCAGAAAGCAGTAGCGTAACATTCAAATCTAGAAGAAACACTCCAACAGCTGATTCATTTTCAGAATTTTCTGTTTTTTATTCTAATGCAAGCTCAAATTCGTCAATAAACTACAAAATTGATAATAAAACGGTTAAGAATCAGAAACTATCAGGTGGAAATGGTTTAAATGTAACCAAAGTAATTTTTGATCATGAGGTTAAAAATATTAAGATAGATATGAAAGATTGTGATGGTGCATATTTTTACGGTGTAACATTAGATTCTGGAAATGGTGTTTATGTTGATAATTTCCCTTTTAGAGGAAATTCTGGAGTCTCTATGCGAGATCTCGATGAAAAATTACTACCAGAATTCGATAAAAATCTAAACTATAAATTATTTATTCTTCAATTTGGGGTTAATGTTGCCTCGTCTGGTAATGTTAAGTACAAGTGGTATGAAAGAATGATGCTCCGAGCTATTGAAAAAATAAAGAAAACCTTTCCAAAATCTTCAATTTTAATTGTATCTCCTGGTGATTTAGGGCAAAAGAAAGGTAACAAAATGGTAACTCATCCGGAGATAAAAAGGTTTGTTTCAGTTCAGGAAAGCATAGCTATAAAAGGTAAAGTAGCTTTTTGGAATATGTTTGAAGCAATGGGTGGTGAAAATTCGGTATCAGGTTGGGTTGAAGCTTCTCCTCCTTTAGCTTTTAAAGATTATTGTCATCTCACATGGGATGGTGGTGAGGTCATTTCAAATAAAATAGTAGATGCTCTAAATGAAGCAAAATCAAAAATAAAATAATGATTTTTGATTGATATTGTTGTATAATAAGTATTAACGTTTAAATGTTATATCGTATACTGTCCCATTTTGAGTCAAATTTTGTAGTTTACCACATATATTCCAAAAACTAAATTTATACACTTGAAATTTGACTAATTTAGTATCTTTTAGTTGGCATTATTTTTGTCGTTTAAGTAAAAAAGTTAAGACGATAGTATTACTAAACTTACGATATTCAATGTATAAGACTATAACGGAATTATTAGATTTTTATT
>JAQICK010000163.1 GCA_027858595.1 Melioribacteraceae bacterium | reverse complement strand
GATTCTTTTGCTTCTTTTCTACTAATTTTAACTCTCATTAAAAAATCATTTTTACTATGTGCCTCATTAGCTTCAATATAATTAGCACCAGTTGAACCAGAAGACCTAACAACTTGTTTTCCATCTTCAATATTTGAAACAGTTTTAGGCAAGGTTTTTATAATTAATCTTACAGATTTAGCAAACTGGAAAGTTCTTTCTTCCAAATCATATTGAGGTTTGATATTTGCTTTTTCTGTCATTGTTATTTATTTGTTTTTTATTATTTATTTTTTGTCATTTAATTATTAGAATCTAAAGCTTAATCCAAATTTTACATTTCTTCTTGTCAAATATCTTGCAGGATTATCTGGATACGCAGAAATTGGGGCTTGTAAATCTGGATATAATGGATCATTCCAGGTTGTAGGCGTTGGATCACCATATTCATAAGCCGAACCAGTTACTGGATTCACAATTGCAGAGTTCTGCCAATCTAGCAAGTTATTTATTTCTATAATAAATGTTAAAGTTGTTTTTCCTATATCTATCGATTTTTCAAAGTTTACGTCAACCCAAAACCAATCTGCACCAATTGATTCACTTCTATTCTCAACATCATAAATATATTCAGGACGACCTTCGGTATCAACTTGACCAGTTGAAATATATTGTGTATATCTTTTGCCGGACTCATAGAAAAATCTGATATAAAAATTATAATCATCCAAAATACCAGGAGCAAATCCAAAAAGAGGATCTCCCTTTTGAACATAGAAATTTAATGAGGCAAAAGTTGTGATTGGTCTATCCCAACCCATATATGTTTCTTTGATTGATTCTGTAACATCTCCACGAAGAATAAGAACTCCTTCATCTGCAGATGATGATTTACCTGTAATTGTTGCATAAGAGAACGAGAATAATCCAGTAAACCACTTGCCAATTCTCTTTTTATATTCTAATTCAATACCACGAGAGCGTGCATAATCTAGATTTGCGTATGTAATAAAAGATTGACTAGTGAAACGTGCCGATTGAATTTGAGCTGTTCTAGTTGAAACATAATCAAAAATATCTTTGTAATAAGCCGTAACTGTCAACACATCATTTGTTGAAAACTGTGTTTTAATTCCAATTTCGTATGCTACAGTAGTTTCAGGATTCAAATTTGGATTTCCAAATTTTTGAAATGACGATTGAGCATTTGATGGCGACATTTTGGCATAAACATATTCTGGACGAGGCCATTTACTAAAATGTCCGTAAGAGAAAAATAGAGTTTGAAAATCAGAAACTGGATGTGAAATTCCAAGCCGTGGTGAAAGTCTCATCTTAAAATTTCTATCATTAAACCAACTATATGAATCTTCGTAATAATCTTCTCTAATCTGATTAGGAATTGTTACAACATCTTGATTTGCTACAGCATCATCAATATATTTACCTGGGAACCAATAATCTAAACGCATACCAAAGTTAAGAATCATACCACTAAAATTAACATTGTCTTGTGCATAGAAAGCACCAACAGTAGGATAAACTTTGTAAATATCGTTGTTTAGGCCTAGCTCACCAATCCAAGGTTTGTAAATGTCAACAACTTGCATTTCTTGGAATGAAATATTAAACCCAGCTTTAAATTTATTCTTTTCATCAAAGAAACTTGTTATATCTCCTTTGAAAGAAAGTTCATCTACATAATGATCTCTCCAAGTTGTCGGATTTCCAACATCCCAAAATCCATCACCAGGAATAACACCGATTGTATCTCTATCTAAATTATAATATTCAATTGGGAATGTGATAATATCTTTTTGCTCTGTATAATCTTCATAAGATTTTCCATTTGCATCTGCACGAAGATTAGAAAAGAACTTATTCACTTTTAATTCATAAAATGTACTTTGGTTAATAGTGTGAGTCCAACTAAGATTATGAAAACTATTTTGATGAGTAAACGTATTTGCACCATCAAGAACATTTTGGAAAGTATATTGATAACCAGGACTTGGCTCAACATATTCCAAATTTGATTGTAACGATTGTGAATTTTGATTAATATTAACTGATTGATTATATGAGTACGTTAATTTTTTAGTAGTTGTATAATTATAAGTAAGCTTACCCATCCAAAACCAAGTATTTGAAGCTTTAGGTGCAAACTTTGTACCACCAAAAGTGGAGGAATACAATTGATCTGCAGTAGGTTTATAATAACCTTGTGTTATTCCGTCTGTTAAACCCATATAAAATGAACCAAAGAATGTAAGTTGCCCAGGAATTTTAAGACCAAGTGCAGGCAGTAGAAAATGTGTTATAGGTTCTGGACCAGAAAAGCTTGCTTCAAGAATTTCAACATTAAACACATGGTTTGAAGTCTCTCCATTTCCTAAATCATCTCTTTTATAAGAAAGTGACCCAGAAAAATTTTCACGTCCTTCACGAGTTTTTACATTTATAATTCCAGAGGTAGCTTGACCGTATTCTGCATTAAAACCACCTGTAATAACTTCAACTTGATCAATTGCATTCGAACTCATTTCAAGACCGAAACCAGTTCCAGAAAGAGGATCTTGAACAGAAACACCATCAAGTAAAAATGCACTTTCGTAAGCACGTCCACCACGAATGTGAATTGCATTATCCGATTTTACTACACCGGCTTGTTGCGAAACAACATCTTGAACACTTTCAATAACTGCATTTTCTATGTCTTCACGAGATATAGTAGATATACTTTGTGTATCCTCAACATCAAGCAAAGGTTTTTCACCAACAATAACAACGTCTTGTCCGATAGTTAAAGATGTCTCTTCAAGTTCAACATTGAGATTTGTTGTACTACCGGCTTTCACGACAATTCCAGTAAACTTCATTGCCTTAAATCCAATAAAAGAGACTGAAACAGTATATGTTCCTGGAGAAATATTTTCAATTATATAATTTCCATCATAATCGGTTGCGGCACCATAATAGGTACCATCTAACAAAAGATTAACACCAGGCAGTGGAGTACTAGAATTTGTTTTATCAACAACAAGACCACTAATTTTACCGTTTTGTGAAAAAACAATTGTAGATGTGAAAAGCAATATATATAAGAGTATTTTTTTCACATCACATTCCAAATTCGTCTATATAAACTTTTTCAATTAATTGCTGAACAGAACCATCAATCGCATCCGATTGATGCAGCGGAAGCCCAATAAAAAATAATTCTTTATCATTTGTAATTAATGATATTTTCCCATTTATCTGCGAGCTTGATAAATTATGTACACCTTTTGAAATTAATGTGTTTGGAATATAAGTCCTTACGTAACTAATTGTTGTTGCAGTTCTCAATTGAGGATAATCGCTAAAATTAGCAGTTGAATCAGAAATAGGAATTGCATTTGCACCAGGAAACAAAAAACTACGTGAAACAACATCACTAAATCCTTCAATTGGCAGAAAACTTTGGATAGTTGTCAAATCAAAACTATAGGATGCACTAGGTTCTTGCAAAGTCATAGAATATCCAATTTTACCACCACCATTTATAAATTTTTGAGTAATCGAACTGGTTAATTCCAAAGAAGGTGATGCGTCTGAATACCAGTAAATATATTTAAATAGCTTTATAGTTTCAAGAAATGTAATATTCGGAAATGGAAGCAAAGTTGCTTCAACATCTAATACATCAAATCTATTATCGAAATTTCCATTATCTATTGTTGCAAATAACTCGTTATAAAATGTAACTGCCTCTGAACCGCTGATATAATCATCAACTATCAGTAAATCCCCTTTGGGCTTTTTAATAAACCAAGTTCTGCTAGTATCAGGTAATGATTGAACTTCAGATTTAGACCTAGAAATATCTGATGCTCGAACATACAATCTGTTAAAGTCATCTAATTTGAGACCTGTAAGAGTTTTATCATGAATTCTATCTTCTGAACCATTTATTAAAATTTCAAATTCTGGTTCAACCGCATCAACGTCTTTAATACGCAATGTTACTAATCTAGTATTACCAGGTAGTTCTACTGCTAAATCAAGATTGTTAATTGCTAAATCGATACTAACTATTGACTCATTTCCATCCAAATCGGTTGCATCCCACGCAACTGTAATTACAGGAAACGTTTCTTCTGGAATTACACTAGCTTTATTCCACTCTATTTCAGGAGGAGTATTTTTAATTGGAAATTTCATAGATGCTGGAGTAGGATCTATCATTCCAATATCAAAATAAAACTCACCTTCATCCCAAACATCATTTCCATTTTTATCAATAAATGGCTCTGCACCAATATCATTTCCGTTCCAAATAACAGAGTTATCATATTTAAAATTACCTTGAACATCAACTGCAATAACTTCAATAACATAAGTTGTATCAGATGAGCCAATTGGCAATGAAAACAGACTATCATTTGAAGTTGTGAAATTCCAACTAGTCTCTAAGCCTAGCCAACGGAAATAGTAACCAAGAATCACACCATCTGGATCTTCACCCCACCAATGCACTTCTAATCGACTCTTTTGTTGATTAATTGAGTCAGGATTGTCTGGAAACAAAAAGATATTTGTTTCTGGAGCTTGATTCTCATTAAGAGGTTCATTACCAGTTTCAGTACATGCAACAACTGCGATGATAAGAAGTAGAATGATTGTTATATTTATTTTAATTTTTGTCATTTA
>JAQICK010000391.1 GCA_027858595.1 Melioribacteraceae bacterium | reverse complement strand
AATTTGCAAAATCCATATTTGGTCGTCTATTTTATAATCTTAAATTTAATTTAATGTAGTTGCAAGAAACTCAACTAAAGTATTTACTGATGTAGTCATAATATCTAAAACAAGAGAAGGGAATATGCCCAGAACTATTGTAATAATTGCTAGCGGAATTAACATAGCAAATTCTCTACCATCCAAATCTTTTAAGTCTTTCCACTTATCAGGAAGTGTTCCAAGATAAACTCGTTGTAGCGTCCAAAGCATGTAGCCAGCACCAAGTAAAAGACCAATCATTCCAATCATTGTAATAGTTCTTAGAGAATCAACTCCGAAAGCTCCAACAAAGACAAGTGCTTCAGAAACCCATCCACTTAAGCCTGGAAGACCAATAGCAGCAAAGAATGCAACAGTTACAAAACCAGTATAAACTGGCATTTGGTTTGCAAGTCCACCAAAATCATTTAATCCACGAGTGTGAGCTCTATCATACACAACACCAACAATTAGGAATAACATTGCAGTAATTGTTCCGTGATTAAACATTTGGAATATTGCACCGTTAAGTCCAGTAGAAGAAAGTGAAGCCATTCCAAGTAGAACATAGCCCATATGAGAAATTGATGAATAAGCAATAAGTTTTTTGAAATCTTTTTGAGCCATGGCAGCCAATGCACCATAAACAATATTTATTACACCAAACAACCCGATATACCACATTAACTCTCGTGTAATATCTGGGAATATTGGGAAACTGATTCTTAATATTCCATAAGTTCCAAGCTTCAAAAGAACACCAGCAAGCACAACAGAAATAGGAGTTGGAGCCTCAACGTGAGCATCTGGCAACCAAGTATGGAAAGGGAACATCGGTATTTTTACAGCAAACGCTACAAATAAGCCAATGTATGCAAGCAATCTCCAGTTATCTGGATTTGATGCAGAAAGAATTCCATCAGCTAAATAGTTTGATTGATCCATCAAAGTAAGCAAGTTAAAAGTATATGCTCTTGTTCCATCTGCAAGTAATTCTGTAGCACTAAAGTATAAGCCAATCATTGTAATTAGCATAAAAATACCACCAAGCATTGTATAGATAAAGAACTTGATAGCAGCATATTCTTTACGAGGACCACCCCAAATACCAATTAAGAAATACATTGGTAGTAACATAACTTCCCAGAATACAAAGAAAAGGAAGAAATCTAAAGATACAAAAACACCCATAGTTGCTGCATTAAGTAGCAAATACATTGCGAAAAAGCCTTTTGGTGATTTCGTTATTGTCCAAGCTGATAGAGTTGCAATAAAGAAAACTATTGTTGAAAGAAGCACAAGAGGAGCACTTAATCCATCAACACCAAGGAAATAATCAATTTTTACAGTTCCGAGGAAGGCAACATTTGGAATTTCAATCCAACGAACTTTTTCAATAAATTGGAATGAACTTGCTTCAAATATTCCACCCGCAGAATAATCAAAATTTAGCATCATAAAAACGGCTAAAATTAACTGAAGTGCTGTAACTCCAAGTGTTGTGTATCTAACATTATTATCAGCATTTTTTGGTAACAATAGCACAATTATCATTCCTACAATAGGAATAAAAATGAGTAGTGTTAATAATGGAAATCCTTGCATAATATAATTAATCCTTAACGTTTAAATTCTAATTAAAATGGTCGTATAATTAATAAAATAATTATTACTGAAAAAACTACATAAACAATATATGTTTGAAGCTTTCCTGTTTGCATTTTTCTTAATGTAAGACCAGCAAAACCACTTACAAAAGCAGTAAAATTGACTAAACCATCGACAACATATGTATCGAACCAACCAGCAATATTTGCGATGCCACGTGTAACAGTTGCTGAACCATTTACCACTCCGTCAACAATTGTTGCATCAAACCAGGAAACAAAGCGACTGAAATCGAGAAGTCTTTCAATGAAAACCATGCTATAAATTTCATCAATATACCACTTATTGTATGATAAATTATAAAGAGGTTTAAGTCTTTCTGCTAATTTATCTGGGTCAATTTTCTTCCATTGATACATTAAGAACGCAAATAATATTCCAAGTCCGGCAAGTATAATAGATAAAATCATTGCTGGATAATGAACAACGTGCATTTCGTGCTCATACATTTCAGAATGAGTAATTGTAACATGTTCCGAACCAGAACCACCGTGAACTTCGTGGTTTTCTATTACATCATTTTCATTATGTTCTGTCTCAGATCCTTCTACTCCATGTGTTTCTTTAGAATGAGATTCACTTTTCATAAATTCAAATCGTGCTTCTTCAGGAACTACAGTTTGTGGAGTTTTAACCCAATTATAGAACCAACCATCAGCTGGTGCAGTTGGGTTTGGAGTATAAAATATAAATATTGATAACAAAGCCAAAATAATTAATGGAACTGTCATCAATTTTGGTGATTCATGTGCATGATCGTATTTGTGTTGGTTGTTAGGTTCACCGTGGAAAGTCATAATTACAAGACGGAACATATAGAATGCTGTCATTCCAGCAACTACAAATCCAATTATTGGAATTAAATAATGACCTGTTAAATTACCAAAAGCCCAAGTTCCTGCAAGTAATCCATCTTTACTTAAAAATCCAGAAGTAAGGGGAACACCAGAAATTGCCAAAGTTCCTATTAAAAATGTAATGTAAGTGATAGGCATTTTCTTTCTTAATCCACCCATTTGACGCATATCTTGTTCGTGGTGCATTGAATAAATTACTGAACCTGAACCAAGAAACATTAAACCTTTGAAAAATGCGTGTGTGACAAGATGAAAGAATGCAAATTTATATGCACCAACTCCAAGAGCCATAACCATGTAGCCAAGTTGACTAACAGTAGAGTAGGCGAGAACCTTTTTAATATCGTTTTGAGTAAGCGCAATTGAAGCTGCAAAAATTGATGTAATTGCTCCAACAACCGCAATTACAAGCATTGCATCTGCTGTTAAAAGAGCAAAAATACGAGCAACTAGATAAACACCAGCAGCAACCATTGTAGCAGCATGGATTAAAGCTGAAACAGGAGTAGGACCTTCCATTGCATCAGGTAACCAAATGTGTAACGGAATTTGAGCTGATTTACCAACCGCTCCCATAAAAATTAAAATACCAGCAGCAGTTAACCAACCATTACTTCCAAAAGGAACAACACCATTAGAAATGTGTGCAAAAATTTCGGCAAAACTAAATGTGTGATAATTTGTAAATAGAATTAAAATACCAATGAACATTCCAATATCACCAACTCGGTTGGTTAAGAATGCCTTCATTGAGGCATCAGAAGCAGATTTTTTCTCGTACCAAAATCCAATTAACAAATAGGATGAAAGTCCAACTAATTCCCAAAAAATATAAATCATCAATAAGTTATCGGCAATAACAATACCAAGCATTGAGAAAGTGAAAATTCCAAGATATGCAAAATAGCGTGAAAATCTAGAATCACCCTTCATATAAGCAATTGAGAAATAATGAACCAACGCACTTATAAGTGTTACAACAAAAAGCATTATAACTGTTACGTTGTCAATCATTATTCCAAGATTTACTGTTAAATGCCCAATAGAAGGAACATTACCTAAGTCTATCCATGTAAATTGTGTAATAATTGTATCATTAACATAATCAGTTAATTTAACAAATCCTGTAAATATCGAAAGAAGGAGGGCGACAGTAATAATTCCTACTTCAAGGAGATATAGCTTTTCGTATCGTTTCCCAAATAATAGAACAATAGCAAATCCAACAAGAGGAAGGAAAAGAATTGTAACTGCTAAACTTATTAAACTTGATTCTGTCATAAAATTATTCTTTTAGATTATCAATTTCATCAACATTCACATGACCGAATGTTTTGTAAATATTTAATACAATTGCTAATGCAATTGCGGCTTCTGCGGCTGCTAAAATTATTACAAATAGAGCCATCAACTGTCCGTTAAGACCAAAATTTCCGTATCGAGAAAAAGCAACAAAGTTTATATTTGCAGCGTTAAGCACCAACTCAACACCCATTAAAACCA
>JAQICK010000255.1 GCA_027858595.1 Melioribacteraceae bacterium | reverse complement strand
CATCACCAGAATAGACTTTAGATGTTAGTAAAAACCCGATAATAAATATTAAAGCAATTTTGCTTTTCATAATAATTAACCCTCTTATCTTTTACTAGTTATACAAAAATCTTTTAACTTTATGAGTTGGTGTTTTTTCAAAAGGCTCAACTTGCTCAACACATTTAGCTAACTTTGAAAAATTATTTAATCGCTCATTCGATTTATTAAAAACATCTTTTAAAATTTCATCAATAATTTTTCGTGCTTTTGATTCATCTGCTTTTTCAATTTCGAAGAATTCAACAATTTGTTCGTAGTTTAGGTGAACTCTTGCCTCTAGCTTTCCATCTCTATCTAATATTAAAGATTCAGCAACGTAACTTTGCTCGTTAATAATTGCTTCAACTTCTTCTGGATAAATATTTTTTCCGTTTGACCCAATTATTACATTTTTTGAACGACCTTTTAAAAACAAGTATCCATCACTATCTTCAATTCCTAAATCACCGGAGCGGAACCACCCATCGGATGTGAAAACTTCGGCCGTCTTTTCTGGATCCTTAAAATATCCAGTCATTATATTTGGTCCCTTTATTAAAACTTCGCCTTCGCCAGTATCTTTATCGGGATTATCTATTTTAATTTCCATACCGTTTAGAATTTTTCCAGCAGATTTATACCGAACATTAATGTTATCAGTTCCTGTAACTAATGGAGATGTTTCTGTTAATCCATATCCCATTGAATAAGGGAATTTTGCTTCTTGCATAAATTTTTCCACATCGGCTGCAAGAGCAGAACCACCAATACAAAAGAGTCTTAAATTTCCACCAAATGTTTCAGATAGTTTTTTACCAGCAACGCTATTAATTTTTTTCCTTAGATGTGAAAATTTATATAGATTTCTAGATAAGCTTTTTTTATTAATTTCAGCTAAAACTTTGTTTCTATATATTTTTTCAATTACAAGTGGAACAGAAAGCATAACAGTAGGCTTTACTTTTTTCATTGCAGGTAAAAGAGCTGCTGGTGTTGGCGGTTTATTTAAATAATATACAGAAGCACCTCCCATTATTGGAGTGACTAATCCAAGCGTTGCTTCGTAGGTATGATACAATGGTAAAATTGAAAGCATTTTGTCGCTCTCTTTTATGTCAACTAATTTAACAGTTTCAGTTGCGTCATAGACCAAGTTTTTATGAGTAAGCATAACGCCTTTGGAATGCCCCGTTGTTCCAGAGGTATATAGAATAAGTGCTAAATCATCTTCGTTGATTTTATCATCGGATAAACCAACCATTTTTAGTGCAGCAAATTTAATTTTTTGAAATTCTTTTAAGCCTTCATTCAAAGTGGATTTAATAATATCAGTTTTTGTGTCATCAGGAACGATTGAAAAATCATCTAGCAAAATTCTTGTGCCAAGGTCTTCAGAATTGTATTCTTCTATTTTTTCAAACTGTTTAGCCGAGACAAATATAGCTTTTGAATCTGAGTGTTTTAAAATATGCTTAATTTCAGTGGACTTAAACTCAGTCATAATAGGAACACCAACTGCACCCATTGTTGTAATTGCAAAATATGCAATTCCCCAATTAACACTATTCTCACTGAGGATTGCAACTTTGTCGCCAGGAATAATTCCTTGATTTGCAAGAAAAGATGAAACGGAATTCACTTTTTCTTTTAACTCTTTGTAGCTTATTCCAACTCCATCAACGCTTGACAATGCAAGATTTTCAGAATATTTCTCAGCACTTTTATTTAGCACTTCATCTAATGTAAATTTAGTAATCATCAGTTTACCTCATTATTAATAATTTCATAGAAATATGAATTTGTGTCGCCTAGTATGAATCCTAGTTTTTGATATAATTTATTTGCTTCTTCTCTCTTAGGGTTAGATGTTAAAAAGAGCTTCTTTAGTTTTAGTTCCTTCGCAAATTCTATAGCTTTGAGTGAAAGCAGTTCTCCAACTCCTTTACCTCTGCACTCACTATCAACCACAACATCTTCAATTCTCCCGCTGATTCCTGTTGGAATTTGGATTATTACAAGAGTTAGAATTCCAACAAGTTTTCCATCACTGAATGCACCGAGAAGAATTGATTGACTTGAATTAACTAGTGATCTAAATTCATCCATTGAGAAGTTAATATCTTTTGGGGTGAGTTGTTTTAACAAAGAATTAATATCAGAGTTTAATTGAACTGATATTTCCTTTATTTCTTTAATTACAATATCATTCATAAAACTGCCAAAAAAATTATTACTTCAATGATAACAAATAATAAGCTGTAGTTATAACAAAATTTTTCACAATCGGAATTGAGGAAATAATTGGAATTCCTTTTCGTGGTTTTAATCCAAACTTTATTTCGTAATTAGGATTAATTAAGTAGTGAATAGTCTCGTCTATTTTGAATCCATTTTCTTTTGCTATTTTTTCAAAACGTTCAATAGTTATTCCAGTTTCTTTTACTTCAAGTAATCCTTCTATTCTCTTTTCATTCTCGCCAAAGAGTTTTAGAACGCCTTTGTAGATTGGGGTTGGGAGAATGTGATAATACGGAAGTGTTGATAACACACGGCTTTCGCAGATTTGCTGATGCCCACCAAAAGGATTATTCCATGGTGGAAATGCGAGAAAGAATTTACCATTTGGCTTAAGATACTTTTTTACATAATTCATAAACTTATTTTGGTCATGGATATGCTCAATTACATCACGCATAATAATTAAATCATATTGGGTTAAGTTCTGTGAATCGTAAATGTCTTCAGTTAATAATTTTATTTTTATATTATTTGGGTGTTGTTCAAAATATTTTTTGCCATTCTCAATTTTATTTTCTGCTAAATCAACTCCTGTAACAGAGCAGCCAATATCGAGAAAAGGCTTTAGATTTCCACCTTCGCCACAACCAATTTCTAAAACAGATAAATTTGAATCAATTGAAATAAATTCTTTAAGAAACGGAATTACATATTTTTCTGTAGTAACAACTTGTTCGTCGAAATATTTTTTTCTATCTGTGTGTCGTTCTTGCATTTCAATCCAAAAAAATGACTGCTTTACACAGTCATTTTAAAATTATGTAATTCATCATTTTATTATTAGACCATCAGAAAAATGAGAGTTTTGCATTTTGTAATTTCAATCCCGATTAATCGGGAGTGAAATCTATTAAACTAACAAGATTTCTCACCCAAAAAGCGGGTTCTTCCCAAGGAATTCCTTTGGAAGAAAAGAAAAGCATATTTTCACAGAAACTCTATTTACTAAGCTTTGTCTTCCCAAACTTGGATAAGTGTAACAATGTTTTTTACAGATGCTTCCATATCTTGAATTGCAACATACTCAGTGTAGGCATGGAAATTATGACCGCCTGCAAATAAATTAGGAGTTGGCAAGCCCATAAAACTTAAACGAGAACCATCCGTTCCGCCTCTAATTGGAGATTGAATTGGAGTAATGCCAAGACGTTTCAATGATTCAAGTGCATTGTTTTCAACTTCTGGATGTTGATCTAAAATGTTTTTCATGTTTCTGTATTGGGTAATTACCTTAAACTCATATGAAGAGCCAGGAAATACGGCAACAGTTGCTTTGCAAAGTTCTTCAACTTTGTTCTCAAATTCTTCAAGTTTAGTATCAATGAAATCACGGATAATCATTTTTATTACTGTTTTCTCTTCGTTGCCATTCATCGATACTGGATGAACGTAACCTTCACGCCCGCTAGTCTTTTCAGGTGCTAAACCATCTTTTGGAAGTGATTCAATAAAGTGTGCCGCAACTTTTAATGAGTTAACCATTTTGTTTTTAGCGTATCCTGGATGAACATTAATTCCAACAAACTTGATTTCAACAGCGTCAGCACTAAAGGTTTCTGTTTCAACTTCACCGCGTGTAGAGCCATCAATAGTGTAGGCGTACTTAGCACCAAATTTTGCAACATCAAAATAGTTAGCACCACGCCCTATTTCTTCATCTGGAGTGTAGCCAATTTTAATTGTTCCGTGCTTAATTTCTGGATGAGCTTGTATGTATGCAAGTGCGTCCATAATTTCTGCAATACCAGCTTTATCATCAGCACCAAGTAAAGTTGTTCCATCAGTTGTGATAATATCCATTCCAATCATATCACCTAATTCAGGATTGTTTGCAGTATCAATTATTTTGCCTTGTCCAATTTCTAAATCGCCACCTTGATAATTTTTATGGATCTGTGGATTTACATTTGTTCCAGATACAGCTGGTGAAGTGTCAACGTGGGAAACAAATCCAATAACAGGAACATCTTTTTCAGTGTTGGATGGAAGTGTTGCCATTACATAACATTTGTCATCCATTTCTGCATCAGTTAAACCAAGCTCTTTAAGTTCTTCAACCAAGATTTTTGCCAAATCAAATTGCTTTGCCGTGCTTGGTGTTACTTCCGATTCTTCATCACTCTTTGTGTCAATTTTTGCATATTTAATAAATCGGTCAACAACCGAAAATTGATAATTTTCATCGAACATTTTATCCTCAAAATTTTATTTATAAATTATTTTAATGAAGTAATAATATTGAAAAAGGGAGTTAATTTCAATTGAATGATTAGAAGGAATATTAGTTGCCACTTTATCTATCCTCCAACTGAACAACCATTTGAACAAAAGAATAAAAGAAAAAGAGATACTGCACCAATAGTAATCCACATAGAAGCAAATATTGATTTTTGAACATCGAATTTTTCAACTCTGATTTCTTTAATATCATTTAATGGATAAATAGTTCTCACCGGATCAATTTTGTATTTAGAGAAACTGTATTTAATTATTTCCAATTCTTGGTTTTCTGTAATGTTTGCATGCTGAACATTTGAAATATTAAGTTTTTTTCCATCCACAAATTTTATTTGAACTAGGTCTTTGTTGCTTATTCCTCGTAATTCATTTGTGTCTATTCTGTAAAACGAATGGCAACCCGATAATAAAATGATGAAGATAAAAATGAATATTAAATTTATTCTTTTCATAATTTATATCGTCCAGTTTTTGGTGGCAAAGGATAAGCGGGATTGTTAAATAAAATATCTTTCAATATAGCAGTAAGACTTTTTAGCATTTGCAAAGATTCAGATTCATGAATATTGTTTGAAGTCCACTCAATCTGTTTACTTATATCACCAAATGTAATTTCTAAACTTTCTTCAATTTTAGGATAAATTGAGTAATTAGAAAAATTTACTAAATTCATTGTATCTGGAATAGATGACCAAATAATATTATTTACAGCGTTAGAGATTCTCTCCTTATCATAGTTGGATAAATAGTAAGTCCCTCTCGCTTGATTATTGGCAACATAATTGTAAATAGTATTTAACTCACTGTTCCCATGCTTATATATAATTTCTACACGCCCATTATTCCAAATGGTTGTTTTTGTTTTGGAGGCTAGTTTTGTGTAACTGCAACTGCTTAATATTATTGAAATAAATAGCAGTACAATCAATTTAATTTTTATCATCTTATTCCCTCCGCTCGTGGTAAATTATATTTACATAATTGTAACCTAATTATTTATCTCTGTTTTTCATAATATTTTAATAAGTTGAACCATTAAAAAAAGAAGAGTGAATATGAATGCAATAGAACTAATTAAAAAGAAAAGAGAAAACCAAAAATTATCTGTTGATGAAATTAGGTTCTTAATCAATAATTACGCAAAAGGTAAAATTCCCGATTATCAATTCTCTGCACTTTTAATGGCAATATTTTTAAATGGAATGAGTGTAAATGAAACTGCCGCTTTAACAGAAGCAATGCTAAATAGCGGAATTATTATTAATTTGGATTCAATTGCAGGGGCTAAAGTTGATAAACATTCTACTGGCGGAGTTGGAGATAAAACCTCGTTAATTTTAGCTCCAATAGTTGCTGCTGCTGGTGTTAATGTTCCAATGATTTCTGGTCGTGGATTAGGGCATACTGGCGGAACACTTGATAAACTTGATGCAATTCCAGGATTCAGAACGGACGTAAATTTAACTCAATATAAAAATTTAATTAAAAAATGCGGAATGGTGTTAGCAAGCCAAACAAAAAATATTGTTCCAGCAGATAAATTAATGTATGCTCTTCGTGATGTTACAGCAACCGTGGAATCAATTCCATTAATTACTGGTAGCATAATGAGTAAAAAGTTAGCTGAAGGAATTGACGGGCTTGTGCTAGATATCAAAACTGGAAGCGGTGCTTTTATGAAGGAACTGAAAGATGCGAAAGCTCTTGCAAAATCTTTAATTAACACAGCAAAAACTTTTGACAAAAACGTAATTGGAATTATTACAGACATGAATCAGCCTTTAGGAAATTATATTGGAAACTGGCTTGAAGTTGTGGAATCGGTTGAGGCATTGCAAGGAAAAGACATTCCAGACTTAATGACAGTAACAAACAAGTTAGCTGGAGCAATGATTTATCTTGGCGGGAAAGCATCCTCAATAGATGAAGGCGTGGAAGTTTCTAAAGAAATGATTAAAAATGGAAAAGCTTACGATAAATTTTTGGAAGTTGTAAAACTACAAAAGGGCGATATTTCAGTTTTGAAAGACTTATCAAAATATCCAAAATCAAAATTTTCAGAAAAAATTGTTGCGTCCAGAAGTGGTTACTTAAAAGAAGTTGACAACTACGAAGTAGGAATGTCAGCTTTAGAACTCGGTGCTGGCAGACTAACGAAGGATGATATTATTGAACCGAAAGCTGGAATTATTTTTAATCCTAAAATTGGAGACAAGATTAAAAAGGGTGAAATAATTGCAACTCTTTTTACGGACAACAAGAAAGGAATTGACTCTGCAAAAAATAGAATTGAAAAAGCGTTAAAATACAGTAGTGAAGTTGTTGCAAAACCAAAGTTGATAAAGGCTATTTTAAGATAGTAAAATTAACAGTGGAGGGATTTGCAAAACCCACACAAAATTTAATGTTACGTCTTTGCGAGGAATTTTCCCCCGAAGCAATCTACCTAAATGTGAGAGATTGCCACACTTCGATGAAAAGAATCGAGGTTCGCAATGACAGAATCAGGTTATGCAAAGCCTTCTATATTAAAAAACCCAACTTCAAATTAATGAAGTTGGGTTTTTGATTTAATCTATTTTAAAAGATTTATTTCATACCGTATGCTTCTTTAATATGTGCAATGTAAGCAGTTGGTCCACCAGGTTTGTAACCCGTTTGAAGAACAACATTTCCGTCTTTATCTAACAATAAAACCGTTGGATATCCTTGAATACCATATTTTCTCATTTGTGCTCTGTTATAATTTACAACTTCTGCTGCTTGTGGAGATTTACGAAGATTATCCAAATTAACCAATATGAGGTTATCCTTTGCATAATCTGCAAACTCTTTTGTAAACAGCACTTCGTTATTCAATAAAATGCAATATTTACACCCATCAGAACCAGAAAATTGCAACAAAACTGGCTTATTTTCCTCTTTAGCCACTGCTATTGCTTTTTCAACATTTGTATACCAAACCAATCCATTTGCATCGTGTGTGCTTGTATTCATTAAAACTTGGTCATTAGCATCAACTTTGGGTTTGTCGTTTGCTTCGTTGTTGTTTGCACATCCAAATGCAATGAAAGTGGCAAAAAGTAATATTGATAGTTTTTTCACGTAAAGCTCCTTTATTTATATGTTGTTGTTTTTTTTATTTCAAAATATAGTAATCAATATAAATAGTTGTTACTATAAAATTTTGTCGTTTAGTTTACAATTCTTTATTATTAATGTTCCAACTCTCGTCAATTACATCCATTTTGCTTCGTAATATTTCTGGAGTTTCGCCAATTTTAGAAATTTTCATTTCGGGTTTATCCGAAGGTTCAAAAAATGGGACTTTTACATAAACGCACTTATTATTTATTTCAATCATTCCAATTTCTTTATGAGTTCTGTTTACAAGAACTTTTCCATTTCCATCTTTTTTTTTCTCAATTATTTATGTTGAATTAGGAAATTCATTAAACCTCTTTTCAGCTTCGTCCAAACTGCCAAAATCAAAAACGTTATTTGTTAAATTTTTAACTGAAAACATTATTTCTAATTCTTAATTAATCATCTATTTTCTATTTCCAAGAATTCTTAGCATAAACAAAAACAGATTAATAAAATCGAGATACAATGTTAACGCACCCATTATTGCCATTTTTTGTGTTGTTTGAACTCCCTCAACAACTGCTCCAATTTTTTTAATTTTTTGAGTATCGTAGGCAGTTAATCCAACAAAAAGAAGAACACCAGCGTATGAAATTATCCAATACATTGTGCTATTAGCCCAGAACATATTTATTACAGAAGCAATAATTAACCCTACTAATCCCATCATTAAATAACTTCTCATCGAAGTTAAATCTCGTTTTGTAAAATAACCGTAGGCACTCATTGCACCAAATGTTAAGGCGGTTGTCAAAAATGTAGAAGCAACGGAGGCACCTGTATAAATTAGTAAAATAAGAGAAAGTGTTACGCCATTTAAAACTGAATAGACTATAAATGCAGCCGTTGCAGTTTCAGCACTCATTTTTTGAATGCGCGTGGAAAGATAAATTACCAGTCCAAGTTCGGCAATAATTAGTCCATAAAATAGAATTGAGTTTTCTGCTAATGTGTAAACAAAACTACTGTTCACTACAAAATATGCTGTAAGAGCCGTGAGTATTAGCCCAAGCCCCATCCATCTATATACTTTACTAATAAAAGATCTTTCTTCAACCTCAGCTATCGAAAGATTCATTACTTCTGAGTTCATTTTTTCTCCAATAATAATTTTGTGTTGGTTAGATGTAATAAAAGTGAAATGGTTTTAAAATCTTATTATTATTTTGGGCTAAGTTCTAGTATAGACAGCAAATAATGCTCTTTCTATTTTTTAAGTATATTTTCAATGTCGGTAAATTAAGAAACGGTCTCACATTCTTTAATTAGTTAGCACCTTATATTAGTAAGGTGG
>JAQICK010000298.1 GCA_027858595.1 Melioribacteraceae bacterium | reverse complement strand
CAACAACGAAGCCATTTTCAATTTCCAGAAAAATATTTAAGATTGTTTCATTCATTTGAATCCTCTTTTATTTTACTATTATTTCTCATTGCATAAAGTGTAAATGTTAACGCAATTATTGAAGCCGCTTTGCAAAAGAAGCTTTCTACATAATCTATAAGAACAGGAAAGATAGCAATGATTAATGCAACCGGAACGAATGTTAATAAAATTCCAACAAGCATAATTATCAAATTTATTTTATTCACTTTATATATTGGATTCGCTATCATTTTTGATAAAAGATAAATTGAGACTAATACGGGGAAGTAGTACACTACACCATACAAATCACCAAGTGGCATTTCATATGCAGCAAAAAGAACTGTGCAATTGGTTATTTCGAAACTGTCTAACACAAAGAGATAATAACTTAATAGAATAACAATTGGGACAAAAATTAATAGCATTAATTTATTTTTAACTTGGTTAACTGTCAGAACCAGATATAGCATTAGTGGGGGCAGAAAAGAAATAATAAGAAATGAAAGATATACCAAAATATAAGAATAGCTTTCTGTGTAACACATAAAGAATTCCATAAACTGATATCCAAAGAGAAGTGTTACAAGACCAAATATTATTTTATTTTCTCTATTCTTCTCAGCAAATATGAAAAGATTAATTAGCAAAACTATTTCTATACATGCAATAAAAAGGGAGATAATCCCGGCGTAATTTTCCATTTTTCACACTGAATTTTTCAAAACGTAAATTTACAAAAATTTTCAGAAGTGGTTAGTAAGTTTTTTCAAAGAAAAAGCACATAAAGATTCACAGTATTTAGAGAAGCAAAAGAGGTTGCAAAATCTTCATCCTTTTTGAAAGTGATTTTTACTTTAATCAAAGCTTATATTCCACATCTGCATAATATTAGCCACTAATTTTTAATAACTAATTAGTTAGACTTATGAATATGGTTAATATGTTTTCTTTCTATTATTTATTTTTTTGGCACATCTATTGCACAAGCAATCTATAAATAATAAGATTTTGGAATAAACATGAAGCAAATAATTATTTTAAATTAAAGAGGAATTAAATGGCACTCAATAATCAATCACCTATCAAAATTATCCAACTATTTTTATTACTAACTTTTCTATTCACTATTTCAAATGTTTATTCCCAGACAAAAATTGTAAATGAGTTCTTGAAAAAGTATATGAATCCTCATATGCAAAATTTTGAGAATGGATTAAATACTGTTGTTCTTGAAACAGAACTTTTCGGGGACCAATTAAATAAAACAATTTACACTCAAGTGTTTGACTCAACCTTTGTTGTTGATAGTGTGATAGTAATAAAAGAAAATGGAGATAAAGAAATACGTAGATTAACTTATGATTCAAATAGGAACATGACTTCTGATTTAAGAGACTCCTTTCTTTTGGACCAGAGTTTTAGAAATACTTACACTTATGATTTAGACGGGAATATAATTTCAGATTTAATTGAGCACTTTTTGGATAATCGATGGGTAAAGGCAATTAAAAATATTCATTCTTATGATTCAAATGGAAATAAGACTCTTAATGTAACTGTAGTATGGAAAGGTGTCAAATGGGCAAATTCTTCGCAACAAACTTATACATATGATTCAAATGGAAAAATGAATTTGACTTTGAGTGAGAATTGGGATGGAATTAAGTGGGTGACTGAGAGTAGAACTACCAGAACATATGATTCAAATGGAGATTGGACTTCGTCTTTATTTGAGTACTGGGATGGAAGTCAATGGGTGAAGAATCACCAATATGTTTCTGATTACGATTCTGATGGAAATCTTATACTATATTTGGATAAGACATGGGATAAAACTCAAGTGATGCGTGGTCGTCGAGTTACATTTTCTTATGATTCAAATGGAAATAATATTATGACTTTAAATGAAACTTGGGTCGAAAATCAATGGGTAAGCACAAAGAGATATACGTATACTAATGACTATAATGGTAATAGGACTTCAGATTTAATAGAAAAGTGGGTTGGAAATCAATGGATAAATGCTGCACGATGGTTTTGCAATTATGATTCAAATGATAATATGACATTTGAATTAGTGGAAACTTGGGATAAAAGCAAGTGGGTTGGCTATGTAAGAAACACTTACACTTGTGACCACAATAAAAATATGACTATGGAAATATCGGAAGACTGGGATGGAAATCAGTGGAATAATACTTGGCGAAAGATTTACGATTATGATTCAAATAAAAATTTGACTTCTGGCTCAAGCCAAGACTGGGATGACAGCATGTGGACTACTTCTGATGCAGTACACTATTTTCAAGATTCCTATGGTAGAGATTATGTGTTTTATGGTTCAATAGAAATTTTCTATAGTACCATTACAGATATAAAGGAACTAGAGTTAAATGTTTTAGATTACTCACTATCGCAAAACTATCCAAATCCATTTAACCCAAGTACAACAATTAAATATTCAATTTCATCCAATTTGAAAGATGGATTGGCAAATGTTAGTTTAAAAATATACGATGTTCTTGGTAGAGAAGTTGCAACGCTTGTAAATATAGAACAAGGTGCAGGTAATTATGAAATAAATTTTAATGCAAACAGTTTAACATCTGGAATATATTTTTACAAATTACAGAGTGGTAACTTTGTTGAGAGCAGAAAAATGATGTTGATTAAATAGGAATAATTATTAGAATATTGGGCTGAGTTCTATTTATGACAGCATAAATTAAAAGGCTGTAATGTCGTACCGATGGCACTTATTTTTTGCTTATATAATTTTAGTTACCATAATATCGTACCTACGGTACTAAAAGCTCCAGAGGAGCGATATTATGGTAATATCTACTATAAAACAAAAGTTCCATCGGTACAGCTTGCCCCTTTGGGTCCACTATTTGCTGTGATAATTAGAACTCAGCCGAATATTGTTACTATCATGTTACTTAAGTATTTATATAATATTGTAAAACTATCACTTATGTCCAACTGTGCTGATTAAAAAAAAAGGCTTTGTTCAAATATTTATGAACAAAGCCTTTTAACAAATTAACCCAATTCAATTATTTTTTAGGACCAATCATTTCTTCTGGTTTAACTTTTTCATCAAATTCTTCAGCAGTTAATAAACCTAAAGCTACTACTGCTTCTCTTAATGTTGTATTTTCGTTAAACGCTTTTTTAGCAACTTTAGCTGCGTTGTCATATCCAATATGAGGATTTAAAGCAGTTACTAACATCAACGATTTACGAAGCAACTCTCCAATTACATCCATGTTTGGCTTAATACCCACAACCATATTGTCAGTAAAACTTTCACAAGAATCAGAAATTAATTTGATCGATTGCAAAAGATTAAAAATCATAACTGGTTTATAAACGTTAAGTTCAAAGTTACCACTTGCTCCAGCAAATCCTATTGCAGCATCGTTACCGAATACTTGTGCACAAACCATTGTGATTGCTTCAGCTTGTGTTGGATTAACTTTACCAGGCATTATTGAACTACCAGGTTCGTTTGCAGGAAGTGCCAATTCTCCAAGTCCACTTCGAGGTCCAGAACCCATCCAACGGATATCGTTGGCAATTTTATGAAGTGACCCAGCAATGGTTTTAAGAACACCACTAAATTCAACAACTGCATCGTGTGCAGCAAGAGCTTCAAATTTATTTGGTGCTGTAACAAAGTTTAATCCTGTAATTTCAGATATTTTTTTTGCTGATAAAACAGCAAAGTCTTTATGCGTATTTAACCCAGTTCCAACAGCTGTTCCACCAAGTGCAAGCTCTGAAAGTCTTGGTAATGAACCTTCAATTCTTGCTAATCCGTTAGTAAGTTGTTGAACATATCCAGAAAATTCTTGACCTAAGGTTAATGGAGTTGCATCCATTAAGTGAGTTCTTCCAATTTTAATTATATCTTTAAATTCTTTCGATTTTGCAGCTAACGCATCGCGCAGCTTTGTAACCATTGGAATTAAACGACGATATACTTCTTCAACTGCTGCAATATGCATAGCTGTTGGGAAAGTATCATTAGAAGATTGTGCTTTGTTTACATCGTCATTTGGATGAACAGGAGTTTTACTTCCCATTACTCCACCTGCAATTTCAATTGCACGATTAGAAATAACTTCATTTGAATTCATATTTGTTTGAGTTCCACTTCCAGTTTGCCAAACAACTAATGGAAAATGGTCATCAAGTTTTCCTTCAATTACCTCATCAGCAGCTTTGCATATTAATTCAACTTTTTCAACCGAAATCATTTTTAACTCAGCATTAGTAAGTGCAGCAGCTTTTTTAAGTATTCCTAACGCTCTAATTAATTCTCGTGGAAATCTCTCTCCACCAATTTTAAAATTCATCAACGAACGTGCAGTCTGTGCACCATAATACCTATCAGTAGGTACTTTTATCTCACCCATTGAATCAGTTTCAATTCTGTATTCCATATTTAACTCCTATAAATAAAAATAATTTTATACACTAAAAATTACATGAAATGTTTTCAATATCCAAAGAAGTAATTCTATTACAAACTCCTTTTATTGAAATAAAAAGTTATGCCTTTATTGAAAGCAAGTTTATTTCACTTTTTGCGGGATCTATTTCTTTGTAACTGCATAATATTTTGAATGGTTGAATAACTATTCAATTGTTACGGATAGTATAATATATACTAATATGCGTCTTTTACTATTTAAATATATTATTTTGCATCTTGATTTATAAAACTATCAAAAAAGGAACCGACATGACAGAATGTCCGGTATGTGGTGCAGACATAGAAAAAGCATCAGACACAGTTCTTGGTGAACTTTTAGAATGCTCTGATTGTGGAACAGAATTGGAGGTAACAAATCTTAACCCTTTCAATGTAGAAGAAGCTCCAGGCTTTTTAGATGATGTAAATAATCAAATTCCATTGTGAAAGTAATATCTCAATCGGAATTAGAAAAACGAGAAGAAGAAGTTGATGGGAGAATGAAAAGAAAAATGAAAGCACTTATTAAACTATTTGAAAGCGGTAAAACTTCTGTTTACATTTGCGATGGTCGAATTAAAAAACCTATTACAAATGCACTGAATAGTGAAGGAACCATAATCCAATGAGAAATTATATAGAACTAATAGATAATTACGAAGTAGCTGTTTATCCAAAAAGAGATTTAGTTATTGTTAAAGGCAAAGATGCTACAGTCTGGGATGAAAAAGGTAATGAATACATAGATTGTGCTGCTGGCATTGGCGTTGCAACAATTGGTCATTCAAATCCAACTGTAGTAAAGGCTATAACCAAACAAGCAGAAACACTAATTACAAATGCATGCGTTTTTTATAACGATACTAGAGCTTTGTTTTTAGAAAAACTAAATCAAATTACTCCACCAAATTTAAAACGCTCATTCCTAACAAACTCTGGAACGGAGGCGATGGAAGCTTCCATTAAGTTTGCACGCGTCTCAACTGAGAAGACAGATTTCATTACTACAATGCGTGGTTTCCACGGTAGAACAATGGGTGCTTTAAGTGGAACTCACAAAGAAGATTACAGAACTCCATTTGAACCATTGGTGCCAGGCTTTTCTTTCGTTCCATTCAATAATCTTGAAAAAATGGAAGCAGCAATAACAAAAAAAACTGCTGGAATTATTTTGGAAGTGATTCAAGGCGAAGGTGGAATTAATATTGCAACGCAAGAATATCTTGATGGAGTAAGAGCCCTTTGTGATAAACACAATGTGTTAATGATTATTGATGAAATTCAAACTGGTTTTTGCAGAACTGGAAGAATGTTTGCAATTGAACATTTTGGAATTGAACCAGATATTATGACAGTTGCAAAAGGAATTGCTGGTGGTTTCCCAGTTGGTGCAGCAATTTGTTCCGATAAAGTAAAAATAGGATTTGGGCAACACGGAACTACTTATGGTGGTAATCCCCTTGCATCAGCTGCTGGGCTTGCTACAATAGATTTTATGCTCGACAATAATCTTGCTAAACAAGCAAAAGAAAAGGGTGATTATCTTGTTAGCAAACTAAATATTGACGAGTTATCCAAAGTAAGAGCTATAAGATACAAAGGTTTAATGATTGGAATTGAGTTGAAAGAAAAAGTTCAACCCTATTTAGTCCAATTGATGAAAGAAGGAATAATTGCAATGCCTGCAGGGAAAATCGTCCTTCGCTTTCTTCCTCCTGCAGTAATTACATACGATCAATTGGATAGAGTTGCAGTGGTTTTAAATAGAATTTTGAAATAGCTCTAAATTAATTCAAGAGATTTTTTAGGTAGCCATCCAACCTTGCCATCGGAGAGTTTGATTTTATACCATTCACCAAATTCTTCTTGAACTGCAAATTTAAGTCCTTCGTGAATAACAAAAAGGTCGTCACTTGATTCATTTGGTGACTGCTTTGCAGAAATTGTGTAAGTAGTTAATACTCCAAAATCAGTAGCCCTTTCTCTCTGAACGTGTGCAAAAAGAATTATCGCAAAGAATATTGCTCCAGTTAACCCTACTAATGAAGAGAATATTGTTAATCGTTGAGTGATTCCAGAATTTGTAACAAAGTAGAGCGTAATACTTCCAAGTAATAAAAGATAAAATAAAAGGACGATTATTTGCCACATCGTTGTAGGTAGAGACGAAATAAGTAGTTCCCACCATTCAACAATAAATAATTTTGGAACTTCCTTTATTTTATCAACTGCTCGTGCTTTAACTATTGCAAGATTATATTGTAAATCCTCGTTGCTTGGATCTAATTTCAAGCCTCGCTCATAGTTAAGAATTGCAAATCCAATTTGAGCTGAACGATAATATGAATTACCAAGATTATAATAGAGTGCAACTGACTCAAATTCAGATTCAAGAATAGAATTATACTTAACAATTGCTTCTTCATATTGCTCGTTTTGATAAAGCTGATTTGCTTCATTCATTATCGATTCTGCTTCATTTGCAAAAACAGACCCAAGAGAAATATAAAGTATTATTATAAAATTAATTATTCGCATATTCTATTTTTTCTTTTTCCCAGTTATTAAATTTTCGATCTCTACAATTACTTTAACGGTTTCATTATATAAATCAGAGGCAACTTCAGGAGCTTGAGGGGCGAATCTTGAAAACTCACATTTCTCAATAATTTCTTCCACTTCTCTAATTAAATCAGAATTAACATTACTCTTTGCAAGCAGAGTTGATACTTTCTCAATTGACGATTCAGATTTTTGCAATTGAAATTTATCTTCAAGATAGCCGAATAAACCTTTTGAAACTTCGTCGTAATATTTTTCAAGATTATTTTCATCAAGTGCTTTCTGCGCATCCTTCAATCTCAGTTTTGCTTTCTTCTCAGCTTTTCGTGATTTCACAAGCTGTACATTTCCACTCAATTTATCTTGTCGTTTTTTTACACCTAAAACAACAAACATTAGGAATAGAGGAAATATTAGCATTCCCCAAAACCAAGATTTTATTAAATCACCTCTATCTTTTTTTTCTAAATCGAAATTGGATGTTTGAATAAATCGTATATCCTGACTGAGTAATTTCACATCCTCTTTCGAAAAACCAGAATTAGTAGTGGCATATTCTTTATCCCCTTGAGTAACATTAATTATAAATTTAGGAGATTCTTGTCCAATGTATTTTTTTAATTTTGGATTATAGTAACTAAACATTAATGGTAAAATTTCTTTTCTACCAGGCACCCTCGGAACAATTAAATATTCTTCAGATTTATTACCAGAAACAATTCCGTTGTTTTTTACATTCTTAGATGATTTTGGATCAAACTGTTCAAATCCAGGGGGAAGTTTAACTTCTGGCAGATCAATTAACTCGATATTTCCTTTTCCTGAAACTTGTAATTTTAATGTAACAGCATCATTAGCTTTTACTTCATTTTTATCTAAAGTTGCATTAAAATTAAACTCACCAACAGCACCCGCAAATGATTCTGGTTTCCCCTTCTCGGGTAGAGGGGAAACATTTATTGTAACTTTGTTTGAAGTTGCTAAAAATTGTATTGTTTCAGTTCTTCCAAAAAATGAGTCGTTAAAAAACGAATCAAAAGGATCATTAGAGCGTTGTGCTTTTCTCTTTACTAATACTGGGATTTCTAATTCAAACGGTGTAACCGTGAGCTTTCCAGATTTTGTTGGAAAGAGTGCAACCTTTTTAAGAGTTGCAGAACGGTAGCGAACACCTTCATACATCTCAGTTCCAAACTGAATATTTTTGCCTGTCTCTAATTCTTCCGCCCAGAAAGCCTTGTATTGAGGTAACTTTGAAATTTGAGGTGATGAAATATTTAGTTTTGTATAAAGTTTATATGTAACCGTTACTTGCTCACCTTTTACAACATTTCTCTTATCAGCAGTAGCTTTAATAAAAACATTCTCTTTAAGCTCCTCATTAGACATAGCTTGAGAATTATTATTATTTGTCTGCGTCTTGGAGGTGTTCTTAACTACTTTTACTTTCAAGGAATTAGTTTTATACTCTTCTCCATTAAACTGTAGAGATGCACTATTTATGGTAAACTCACCAAGATTTGGTGCAACTATAATGTAGGAATACGTAATAGTTGAAGAAACACTACCATTAATAATGGACATACTGGATGATTGATTTGGCCCACTAAGAACACTGAAATTTTTAAAACTTGGAGGTCTGTAACCTTTAAGTGATGATCTATCTCCACCATCAAAAGAAAGATAAACCTTGAATCGCTCATTTTGTTTCACAGTAGTTTTATCGGCAGTAAGCTCAAATTTTTGAGCAAACAGACTATTCGCAAAACTGAATAGAATTAGTAGAAAGATTCCATATTTAAATTTCATTTTAATCATATTTGTAAAATTACCAATCTTTCTCAACTTTTACTTTTTTACCTTTTTTCTTACGTAATTCTTTTTGCATTTCAGCCTCATCATCTTCTAAAGCATCAAGAATTCGTTGAGCTTCAGCCTTTGAAATCTCTGGAGGAGGTTGCTGCTGTTGTTGATTCTTCTGTTGCTCCTCCTTCTTATCATCTTCCTTATCTTGATTTTGCTGGTCTTGCTTATCATCTTTATCTTTGTTTTCATCCTTTTTTTGATCATCTTTGTTTTGGTCTTTCTTCTGATCATCTTTTTTATCTTCGTTCTTTTTGTCGTCCTTGTCCTCATTCTTATCTTTGTTTTGCTCTTCTTGCTGCATCTGCTTTAAAGCGTAAGATAAATTATATTTTGTTTCTAAATCAGCAGGATTCAATTTCAAAGACTCTGTGTAAGCTCCCACAGACTCCTTAAGCTTTTGCGATTTTAATAAAGAATTACCAACATTATGAAATACTTCCGCCTTCTGTTCGTCTGTCTCAGCCAAAGCCATTGCATTTTTATAGGCATTTAGTGCATCTTCGTATTTCTCTTGTTTATAGAGAGCATCACCAAGATTAAAATGCCCTTTATAGTTTTCAAATTTTTCATCAATACTTTTTTGGAATTTTTCTGATGCTCCAGCAAAATCTCCTTTTTCATATTTATCAACACCGGTGTTTAATGTTGAACCCGTTTGGGAAAACGTTGTAGAGAAAATTAATAATGAAAAAATACTCACAACTTTTACTTTATTAAAAACTGTCATTGCGAGGAGTCCATTGTTTTCAGGACGACGTGGCAATCTTTTGCAGATTGCTTCACCCAAGAAACGGGTTCGCAATGACTTTATAATTTTGCTTTTTATATACTTCATATTAAAATTCAAAGAATCAAATATTAAATTTCAAATAAATTCTAAACCGCAAATTCGAACTCTCAAACTATTTTTTTCCAATAGCACATTTATATTAGTTTGAAATTTTAGTTTTCATTCATTGTTATTTATTTGTTTTTTATTATTTGCCTTTTGCTATTTCCCCTTACTTCATTTCATCAAATTTAATTAATAATTTATTTTTGGTGCTGGATATAAAGAACTCAATTATTAAAAGCAAAATAACAGGAATTAGTAAGTAATAGAATCTATCTTCGTATTCAGTAATTCTTGTTGTGCCAAATTCAGTTTGTTCAAATTTGGAAAGGTCTTGATAAACTTTTTCCAACTCATCTTCTGAATTAGTTCCATGATAATAATTCCCAGCACCGGCATCGGCAATTTGTTTTAATGTCACTTCATCCAATTTTGTAAGGACAGTATTACCGTGTCTATCCTTTTTATATCCTGTTTGCACGCCGGATTTATTGGTAATTGGAATTGGTGCCCCAGTTGTAGAACCCAATCCAATAGTAAATATTGAGATCCCATTACTTGCAGCTTCTTCAGCTATGCCTACAACATTCCCTTCATGATTTTCACCATCAGTAATAATTACAATTGCCTTTTTAGTTTCATCATCTTTCTTGAATGACTTCATAGCTAATTCTACGGCTGGAATTATTGCTGTTCCAGGTTGTGGAACCGTTGAAACATCAACAGCAGAAAGGAAAAGATTAGCAGCAGCATAATCAGTTGTGAGCGGAAATTGCACAAAAGCTTCACCAGAAAAAACAATTAAACCAATTCTATCACCACGCAATTTGTGAATCAATTTTGAAATATCGTGTTTAGCTTTTTCTAATCTACTTGGCTTGATGTCCTGAGCCTGCATACTTAGTGAAACATCTAGTAGAATATAAACATCAATTCCAACTTGTTTAACTTCTTCAATTTTAGAACCGACTTGTGGATTTGCCACTGCGATAATAAGAAGAGAAATAGCAATCAATGTCATACCAAACTTAATCGCACCCTTTATTCTACTGCGTAAGGGTAGCAACAGCTTGTGCATTTTAGAATCGGCAAAATTCTTAAGTGCCTGATTTTTCTGTCTATGCGAAAACCAATAGACCAAAACCAAAACTGGTATCAGATATAATAAATTTAAATATTCTATGTGTGCAAATCGAAACATATTTTTAATTCTTATTATTGAGTTTCATAATTATGGAAGCCTTCTTAAATAAGTTCTGGTTAAAAGCATTTCAATGAGTAAGAGTAAAAGTCCAAGTCCAGCCCAATTATAAAAAAGCTCTTTGGCATTTCTATAAGATGTAATCTCAACACGAGTTTTTTCCATCTTATCAATCTCTTGATAAATTTCTTCCAATTTTTTATTGTTGGTTGCCCTAAAGTAATGACCATCAGTAATATCAGCTACTTGCTGAAGTATTTCTTCATCAATTTGAACAGGAACCATTTGATACTGAATACCAAAAGGAGTTTGGAATGGATAAGGTGCCTCCCCTTTTGAACCCACTCCAACAGTGTAAACTCTTATTCCAAAAGATTGTGCAATGTTTGCTGCAGTTATCGGATCAATTTCACCTGTGTTATTAATCCCATCGGTAAGCAAAATTATAATTTTACTTTTTGCTTTACTATCTTTTAAGCGGTTAACACCATTTGCAATTGCAAGTCCAATAGCTGTTCCATCCATTATCATTCCACTTTCTATTTCGCCAAGTAAATTTCGGAGCACTGAATAATCAATAGTAAGCGGACATTGAGTAAAACTCTTCCCAGCAAAAACCACAAGTCCAATTTTATCTGATGTTCTTCCAGCTATAAATTCGTCAATAACATTTTTTGCAGCTTCAAGTCTATTTGGTTTAAAATCCTCAGCCAACATACTTCCCGAAAGATCAAGTAAAATTGCTATGTCTATACCTTCAGTGTAAACATTTTCGCCAGTTGAAAAAGATTGTGGACGAGCAAGTGCAACAATAAGTATTGCTACAGCAATTGTTCGTAAAACAAAAGGAAGATGAATTAACCTTTCTTTAAGTGTAGGCTTAATTGCATCAAATATTTTGAATGATGAAAAAGTTACATCGGGTGTAAGTTTTGTGTTCCTCTTCCAATACCAAAAAATCATCACAGGAATAATGGCTAAGAAATATAGAACGAAAAAATATTTAAATGTTACATCACCCAGCATTTACAACCTCTTCGGAAGATTCTGATGTTGCAACCTCTTTTGTTTCATTTACAATTGAATACGCTTCAATCATCATTTCTTCATTAACAGTAGGCATCGGTTCAAATTTTGCGAACTTAACCATATCTGCATTTGCTAAAAATTCTTCTGTAGTAACAATAACATTTTCATTTACGTCTTTCACTTTTAAATTTTCAATCGTCTCTTTCGTAGTCATTTCCAACGAATTAAAATTAAATCTATCTTCAAAATAATCGCGAACAATTCCTGTTACTTCAGAGTGATATTCTTTGACCAGACCATCTTGCCAAAGTTTTTTCTCATCCAGCTTGTTTAATTTTTCAATTGCCTTATCGTATGGAGGAATAACTATTACAGGGGTTTCAATTATTTTACCAGATTTTTTCTTCTGATAATATCTGTATCCAAAATAAGATGCAACGAGCAAAGCAATTATAATTAAAGCAATTACAGATATTAATAACCAATCAAGTGGAATTCTTTTTGGTTCTTTCACATCTTGGATTTCAACTTGCTGGTTAACTTCAATTGTATGAACAACAATATCAACTGGATTTACATACGCAAACTGTGGCTCTCCACCATCAACAGTGTATGGAATATAAAAAGATGGAATTGTTACATCACTGGAATCATATTTGGAAAAAATAAAATGGCGCAACTCATAAACTTCAGTTCCCTCTTCTCTTTGAATAGCTTCACCATTTTTAATAAAGATAAGATTATCAATACTATCCTTAACCATTGGGATTATTACATTTGTTCCTTTTGGATATTTCATCTCAATAGTGTAGTCAATATAGTCTCCAACAATGTATTCCAAAGTATCTGTTGTTGCAGAGACTTGAACTTCCTGTGCAGAAATATTTTGCAAAGCGACGAAAAGGATTATCAATATTAAAGAGTATAATTTTCTCAAAGCATTTTTTCCCGTTTCCTAAAAAAGTTTGCAAGTGGTTTCACGTAGGATTCAGCCGTGTTTATCTCAATTGAATCCAATCTGCTCTTTATAAAAGTAGATTTACGTTTGGAATTCTGAGACTCTAAAATTTCTCGAAAACTATTTCGAACAGTACTATTATTAGTGTCAATGTAACGCAATGCTCCTGTTTCTGCATCCTTAAATTTTATTAATCCAGATTTAGGGATTTCTGTTTCACGTGGGTCTTGTAAAACTACTCCAATTAAATCGTGTTTCTTTCCAACAATATTTAATATTTTGTCGTAACCGTCATCAATAAAATCGGAGATTAAAAACGCAATGCTTTTTCTTTTAATAGTGTGATTTAAATATTCCAAGGCAGCTTTAATATTTGTAGTGTTTCCTTCTGGTTTGAAAGATAAAATTTCGCGAATAATTCTAAGTCCGTGGCTACTTCCTTTTTTAGGAGGAACAAATTTTTCAATTCTATCAGTAAATAGAATCAACCCAACTTTATCATTATTCTTCATGGCAGAGAAAGCAAGAATAGCAGTAACCTCAGCCGCAATCTGTTGTTTTGTTTTATCAACACTACCAAACATTAGCGAACCACTCATATCAATGAGAAGCATAACAGTAAGTTCACGTTCCTCTTCAAATACTTTAATAAAGGGGGAACCAGTACGAGCTGTTACATTCCAATCGATTGAACGAATGTCATCACCCATTTGGTATTCACGCACCTCAGCAAATTCCATTCCACGTCCTTTAAACGCAGAGTGGTATTCACCAGAGAAAACCTCGTTGACAACATTACGTGTCTTAATCTCTATTTGCTTTACTTGTTTAAGTAATTCTTTTGTTAACATAAATTTTTATTTTTAATAATAGCACGCGGATTGAACTGATTAAACAGATTGGTACTGATTGTTTTTATATTTGTTCTCAAATACCATCATTTTGAATTTTGCTTCTTCACCAAAATTCAATACTAATCCAACTTCCACATCTGTTGCTTTTATATAATTGTATAACTGCGTTTCGTGTATTTTCAATAATTTTTCAACTGCTTTTTATTCAACAATTACTTTTTTCTCAACTAATATATCTGCAAAGTATTCACCGACTTCTTCTTCATCATATAAAACATTTATTGGTTTTTGTCTTTCACTTTTTAATCAAAATTTATTTAGTCAATAACCATAGCACGTTCATAAACTTTTTCAAGAAATCCAAAGCCAAGTGTATTATAAACATTATAAAAAGATTTAATGATTTTTCCTGTTAACTCTTTTTCTAAGATTTCAATTTTCATTTAAATCCGCTCTTATCTGTCAAATCCGTTCTATCCGCGTGCTATTCCCAACTAAGGAACTTCAACAGTATTTAATATTCTTTCAATAATACTTTCTGATGTAATATCTTCTGCTTCTGCTTCGTATGTTACAGCAACTCTGTGTCGCAGAACATCCATACATATTTCTCTAACATCTTCTGGAATTACATAACCACGACGTTTGATAAAAGCATTTGCTCTTGCTGCAAGAGCAAGATTTATAGAAGCACGCGGAGAACCACCGTAACTAATTAAATCGGTTAAATCATTTAATCCAAAATCAGAAGGATTACGAGTTGCAAAAACTATATCCAAAATGTATTGCTCAATTTTTTCATCAACATAAATATCTTGAATCAGTTTTCTACCTTTCAATATATCAGCAGGTGAAATAACTTTATTTATTTTGGGAATACTTCCACCAACATTCAATTTCATTATAGCATGCTCTTCTTCTCGCGTTGGATAAGTGATTTTCACTTTAAGCATAAATCTATCAACCTGTGCTTCCGGTAGCGGATAGGTTCCCTCTTGCTCAATTGGGTTTTGTGTTGCAAGCACCAAAAATGGTTCTTCCAATTTGTATGTTTCATGTCCAATGGTTACTTGGCGTTCTTGCATCGCTTCTAATAAAGCAGATTGAACCTTTGCTGGTGCACGGTTAATCTCATCTGCAAGAATAAAGTTTGCAAAGATAGGTCCCTTTTTAATTGAAAAGTCCCCTTCTTTCTGGTTGTATATCATTGTTCCAAGTAAATCAGCTGGAAGTAAATCTGGCGTAAATTGTATTCTCTGAAATTTTGCATCCATTGATGATGCTAGAGAATTGATGGCAAGAGTTTTTGCAAGTCCAGGAAGACCTTCCAACAAAACATGCCCATTTCCAAGAAGACCAATAATAAGACGTTGAATCATCTCCTTTTGACCAATTATTACTTTTCCAATTTCGCTAAACAAGTCGTCAACAAATTGACTCTCTTGTTTTATTTTTTCATTTAATTCGGTAATCTCCAATTTCGAGTCCCCTTATTTTTTATGTTCAAGATTTCTAAAATCAACTTTGCTTTTACAATCGATTAATACAAAAGTTTCACAATTATTTTTTAGATGTTTTGATGTTAATTCGATTAAACAAGACCACAAATATAATTATATTATTTGATGTAGTGAAATGGTTTCTTGGGTCGCAAAGCAGTGCTGCCAACTTAAGGTAATATTTGGAAGAGTGTCATTCCCGAATGCTTTTATCGGGAATCTTTTCGATTAAAAAGATTCCGTGAAAAACGACACAGAATGATAATAGCCTAAGTTGACAACATTGGTCTCGAAGCAGGAGAAATAAGGTTAGAAAAAAAATATTTATATCAGATCATGAA
>JAQICK010000428.1 GCA_027858595.1 Melioribacteraceae bacterium | reverse complement strand
AATTAGTTGAGTCTTTCAAAATCCTCAGAACTGGGTTTATGGTATTTTCATAAATAATAATTATTTTTAATAGTTGATGAGTAGCAATAAATATTAATAATTTTATAATGGTTTAGAATGAAAACAAAAGCATTTCAAGAATACTATACTGAAGATTTTAGTCATTGTTATGGCTGCGGAACAAACAATGAATTTGGACATCAACTAAAAACCTATTGGGACGGCGAAGAAACAGTAAGTCACTTTACTCCAACGCCAGAACACACAGCTTTGCCTGGATATGTTTATGGGGGATTAATTGCTTCAGTAATTGACTGTCATTCAACAGGAAGTGGTGCTGCAGCCTTACATAGGGAACTTGACGAATCGGATAGAAAAGAAACATATCCTAGATGTGTAACGGCATCATTAAAAGTAGATTACTTAAAGCCAACTCCTATAGGCTGCAATTTGGAACTAAGAGGAAAAATAAAAGAATTAATAGGTAGAAAAGTTGTGGTTGATGTTACGCTTTTTGCTGAAGAAGAAATTTGTGCAAAAGGTGAAGTTATTGTAGTGCAAATACCTGATAATTGGAATCCAAAATAAGAAGGTATAATTAAAAGGGAGTTGATTAGTAGATGTGGTAAAAGTCCCAAACGGACTAAAGTCCATTTGGGATAATATTTAATTTTCTATTCCCAATGATTGAAATCGTGGGAAATAGAAATCTTAGCTTTTCTCACAGCTATAATTTTGTCGGACTAAAAAATGTTTTATAGCTTTTTGAATGAGCTTAACTCATTTAAACTTTACAGAACTTGCCCCACTAAAATCTGTTTTAGTTTTTTGAGGATCTCCGTAAACTGTAATTTTACTTGCACCTGAAGCATCAACTGTTAAAGAGTTATTACAATAAACTTCAAGTCTTGAAGCACCACTCATATCAATGTTAAGGTTTTTAGCTTTTAATGCCACTGTATTTAACTTAGTAGCACCTGATAAATCAAGATTTAGATTTTTAACATTTCCTGAAAAAGTTCCTTTGCATGCACCACTAACATCGACTGTAAAATTATCTGTTTCAATATTGTCAACATTAATTTTACAGGCTCCAGATAAGTCAATGTTATTTAGAGTTTCAACGGAAATAGTAACTACCATATCACCATGAATATTTACATTGTTTTCCAATTGCAAAAACAATGTGTTGTCTTTTACAAATACCTCAACATATTTCATTAAATTTTCATCTGTTTTTATCTTGACAGATTGTGATTCCCCAACTTGAACATCAATTTCAAAAGCGGATGAGGCATCAATGTTTGAGAACTCCGAAACGTTGAATGATTTAGTTGTTGCGTTTCCGTCGCCCTTTACAGTTGAATGGAATGCACCATTACACCCAGTAGTTATAACTGCGAATGTTAATAGAAATAGAATAATCTTTTTTTTCATTTGAGTCTCCAAGTTAATTGTTGGAATTTTAGACGTGTGATGCTCTGAGATGTTTTGGATTAAATAAAAATTCTGGAATTAAATGTTTTGGGTTAAAGAGCCTGATTTATTACTTTTATTCATTGAAAAATTAGGAAAGTAAAATGAACAATTCAATTGGTAATTTCTTTTATCCAAACTCGGTTTGTATTGCTGGGGCTTCAACTAAAGAGCATAGCCTTGGATATGAGGTTCTTAAAAACATCAAACGATTTAAATATAAGGGCAAAGTTTTACCAGTAAATCCAAATGCAGAATCAATTCATGGTTTTAAATGCTATAGCTCAATTAAGCAAATTGATATCGAAATTGATTTAGCAATAGTCTTAGTTCCAAAACGCTTTGTTGTTGAAACAATTGATGACCTTCTTGCAAAAGGAGTGAAATCAATAATACTTATAACTGCTGGGTTTAAAGAAACTGGTAAGGAGGGCGAGAATTTAGAAAATATAATTCTTGAGAAAATCAAAAAAGCTAATGCCAGTTTGGTTGGACCAAATTGTATGGGAATTATTAATTCCACTGACACAAATTTAAACGCAACGTTTATTTCCGAAATGCCTCCAAAAGGAAGAATTGCTTTTCAATCACAAAGTGGTGCTTTAGGTGCAACAATTCTAAATTCATTACGTGAATCAGATTTAAAGTTGGCACATTTTATTAGTGTTGGAAATAAAGCAGATGTAAATGAAAACGATTTTCTTGAGTTTTGGCAAGAGGATAAAAACATAGATGTAATCACATATTATCTTGAAAGCTTTGATAGTGGTTTTGAATTTATAAAACCATTCCTTTTGAACAAAGCAACAAAGCCAGTGATCGTGTTGAAAGCAGGAAATACAGAGAGTGGAATGCGTGCTGCATCTTCGCATACTGGTGCGTTAAGTAGTGAGGATAGGGTTGTGGATTCGCTTCTAAAACAAAGCGGAATAATAAGAGCAGAAACGGTTGCAGAATTATTTAATACTGCCACTGGATTTGAAGCATTTCCAATGCCCAAAGGAAACAAAGTTGCAATTGTTACTAATGCTGGCGGACCTTCAATTTTACTAACTGATAAATTAGATAAAGAAGGATTAGTCCTTGCAGAACTATCAGAACAAACAAAAATAAAACTTCGTGAAATTGTTCATCCAGAAGGATCTGTTAATAATCCAGTGGATTTGTTGCCACTTGGTAATGAAGAATCATTTGCAGTGGTTGTAAAAATATTAATTGCTGATGATACTGTAGATACAGTTGTTTCTTTGTTTGTCGAACCAGGAATGATAAAACCAATGTCTGTTGCTTTAGCTATTAATAATATTGAATCAGAAAAACCAATATTACAAGTTATAATGCCTAAGCCAGAATTTTGGGAAGAATATAGAAAAACTCCAGAACCACGCAAACCTATTTTTAGAAATCCCGAAGAGCCAGCTGAAGTAATAGCAAATATGTTGTTTCATTTAAGAGCTAAAGAAATTAGGACAAAACATGTAAACGAAATAGAAGAATTATTTGCTTCTACTAACAAAAATATTTTTTCTTTTTCTGATGGATTTATCAACCAAAGCAATGTTTCAGAAATATGTAAGCATTACAATTTTCCATTAGTAAATGAGAAGTTGGTTTCGGCAAAATTAATTGAATCTTCTGAAATTGTTTTTTATCCAGTAGTAGTTAAGGGAATCTCCAAAAGTGTAATTCACAAATCGGAATTAGACGCTGTTAAATTGAATATTAAAAACAAAAGCGAATTAGTTAAAGTATCAAATGATATTAAAAATAATTTTGAGAATCACGGATTCAAAGTTGAAGAATTTTTAGTTCAAGAATTTATAACTACTAAGCATGAAGTATTATTGGGCGGATATCGTGATGAGTCTTTTGGTCCAGTAATAATGTTTGGAACTGGTGGAAAGTATGTTGAGGTCTTAAACGATACAGCTTTACGCTCTGCATTTATTTCAAAAGAAGAAATTCGTGAAATGATTTTATCAACATCAATGGGTAAAATCCTTGCTGGGGTTAGAGGAGAAATTTCCATTAATATGGATTGCATGATTGACCTAATTCAAAGTGCTGCAAAAATGTTAATTGAAAATGAAAGACTAATTGAATTTGATTTCAATCCAATCATTGTTGATGATAAAAATAATTTACACGCTGTGGATGTGAGAATTAAGTTTGGGTAGGAATAGTTTACTCTTGAGAGCTTATCAAATAGCATTGTTCGAAAACTAATTGTCATTTCGAACATGCTTCTTTGTGAGAAATCTTTTAATCTGTGATAGATTTCTCTTCCAAAAAAACATCGAAATCGAAATGACATGTTACTTCTACTAATTTATGTTTTAATTTACTCTATCCTAATTCCCAATTATTTTCTACCAGCGAATTAATTATCAATTGGCTTCTATGCCCATAAATAGGATTATTCTGAAGAGATAATTTATGTGCTAATTGTATCGCAACTTTACCAGGGGCTACTCCACTTTCTTTTGATTCGGTTAAAACTCTCAAAGTTGTTTTCTGAATTGAAAACTCCCAATCCTCTGAAAGATGTCTTTCTATTAAGGGGTCGTTATTTACATATCCTGCTTGCTCATCGGCGCAATTTACAATTCCCATTCTATTTGTTAAAAAATCTGGGACGTAAATAATTCCTTTTACCATCAAGGCTTTGTCATCTATTTCAGGAACTGCTAATTGGTTATTTGCAGCACCACAAATTATTTTTGCTTTAATTTTTGGTATTGAAATAGAATCGAGAATTGCTCCTGTAGCACAAGGTGCTATAATATCGCATTCAGTTTCTAATATTGAAGTATCCGATTTTTCAACTAATTTTGCCTCAAAATTGAAATCACAAAATTCTTGCCTTGCACTTTCAATAACTTCAGGAAAGATATCGCATGCAATTACTTTTTCAACTTTATGTTCAAATAAAAACTTAATTAAGGGAGTTGCAACATGTCCAAGCCCTTGCACAGCAATTGTTTTACCTTGCAGTGAACCTCCGCCTATAAAATCTATCGCTGCTTCCATTCCAGCAACAACACCTTTTGCAGTAGGAACTGACGGGTTTCCACTTCCGCCAATGCTATTTGGAATGCAAGTTGTAAATCTTGTTCTAGAAAAAATGTTAGCCATATCTTCAACAGAAGTACCAACGTCTTCGGCTGTAACGTAACACCCATTTAGAGAGGTCATGAATTCACCATATTCTTTGTAGATGAATTCTCGAACGTCACTATCAGCCTTGTCAAACTCAGGATTATGTGCCATAACACCTTTTCCGCCGCCCCACCAAAGACCAGCGAGTGCGTTTTTATGTGTCATTCCTTTTGCCAAACGCATTCCGTCTGAAAAATAGTCCAGCATATTATCGTAACTCCAATATCTAACACCTCCAGCGGCTTGACCTCTGTTTGTCCTATGGATAAAGGCTCCGAGAAGCATATCATATTTTGAACTTACTTGAATGAATATCCCTTCGTGCTGTTCAAAATCGATGGAGGAGTTTTGTAAATACTCAGCCACTTTTTTTAATTCAGAATGCGATGCTTCCACTCTTCGGGATTCTTTATCGTAAATAAAATACATTTTAGA
>JAQICK010000422.1 GCA_027858595.1 Melioribacteraceae bacterium | reverse complement strand
GTTATTAATTCCATCGGCAAAGCTATCTAAATATTGAAGTTCGGGTTTTAAAATTTCATCGCTAAACACTGCATTTGGATTCTCAAATACTCTTCCAAAATAAGTTTTAATAAACTTTTTAGTAACACGGTAACCCAATCTAGTTGCCATTATCGATTGACCTTTGTAATCAAAGTCTTCAAGTTTTTCAAGAAAATCATTTTTTATTAAAAATTCTGGATCTCTTTCATTAACAGTTAATCTACTCCAAACTTCAGGTATTAACAAACTAACATCGTGGTCAACGCGAATATTTCCAATATATCCAGCAGCGGTAGAGTAAGCATTATATCCGGTAAGGATAAATGAGAGTAGGGAATTATTTAAATCTGTAATTGAGAACAGTGCATTAAACGGAGCCTTGGTTAAAGCACCTTCGGAACCCACACCCGTTGTTGATGGCGATTTACCAGTTAGACTACAGATAAAGTCCATAAATAGCTCAGGAAGCTCTTGATAATGAATTGGATTAAACACAGAAAGTGGTCTTATGCCTGGCTCTTTAGGATTACTTCTTCTACCGGGCAATACAGCATTTACTGGAAATAGAACATGTTTCTCAACAGGTAGTTTTCTATAAAAACGAGTCCCAATTTCAGAAACATATTTATTGAAAGGATTTGTAATATCAGGTCTGTTTTGTAAATAACGCACGTTTTTAGATGGACTTCCATTCACAATTCTTGGATGCGAGGATGAAATAAAGTATTCTAAATTTTTACCTTCCACAACACTTTTAATTAAGTTTTGCATTGGTTGCGAATATTTATCAAACCCGATGGAATCTTCCATTAAGTCTTTTGCATCATTACTGTTCAATGGTGCAAAGTTTGAAATAAAAGTATTTGGTGACGATAAATCAATTTCAGCTTGTTTATCGTAACCTCTATGTATAGCTTCATCTGGTCTTTGAAAAAATCTGTATTCACAATTATCTACAAATTTAACACTTTTATTTTTGTATGATTTGTTCAAATGCTCAAATTTAGATGTTGGTAAAACAGTTGAAACCGTAATATCATCTTCCACTTGAATTTTTTCGGATGCAACAAAATCTTGTCTTAATTTGAATGTTCGCCATGCTCCGTTGGGTTCAAAACCTACACGCAAATAATTTGCTACAAGAGGACGGTTTTTATAATGAAGCTCGTTTCCTAATTTACCATCAACAGTATCAACGCTAAAATAATCTTTCCAATTATCGCCCCATTCCGGTTTGTAAAATCTTTTTACAATAAGCACAAAGCCTTTAATGTATTGTGGAATTGTCTCAAGCCAATTATTGTAATCTTCTGTGTATTCATCAGGGGAAGGAGTTAATAATTTAATTGCAGAACCAAGTGATCTATTACTACTAAGTAGTTTTCGTGTTGGCTCGTCATCCGTGTACGATATTTCTTTGATGTATCTATTACTAAAATCTTTGTTAATTATTTCTTCAACTAATTTGAAATCTTTGTTAAAATCGGCTACAAAAAATGGTCCGAATAAAATAGAATCTGATATTGATTTTGAGATTTCCGATTTACCGCCACCAGACACGGTGCTTGGTTTATGACACAAAGTTCCTTCGGCAACTGTTCCAACCAATCTCCAAGAAGGTGCTCCGGGTTTTTTCTCCATTCTAACTTTATATCCTTCTGGAAGAATATATACATTTTTGGGTAGTAATTTAATCGATTTTTCTACGCCATCTTTTAACCAAAAAACTTTTTGATCTTTTATGCTTATTTCAACATTTTCTGGTACATAAACAACATTTGGATATAATTTATCTGTGCCATAACCATCTTTGTGTATATCCATTATACTGGAATACATTTTAACTACTTGCTCAAATGAGTGATTGTCTTTAGGAACATTTGCATCATTATGGAAATTGCCTGTTTGACTATATGAAGGGAAGGCAAGTGCTCCACCAGAATGTTCTTCTTCACAATTACCAAAGAGATTTGCAGAATATCCAATTTGAGTTTTAATCTCTTTTTTTGAATATCCAAAATAATTATCAGCTATCATTGTTACAATTATACCTTCAGCACTTCTAATTGTTAATTTAAATGCTTGACCATCGTTGTATGATTCGTCTTCCTTTTCCCAAAACATTCCATCACGCAATTGTCTTTCAGTTGCTTCTGATTTATTAGGTAAGCCGAGATTTTTTTTAAGAGTTTTAGTTAAATGAGGTGCTAAAATTACGCATCCACTATGTCCATTCCAATGATCACTATCAAGTGCAGAATCATTTTGAGGCAAATATGGATTACCGGCATTTCCAAAAATTGATTCAACAAAATCTAAATTACTAACTAAATTACCTGGTGCAAAAAATCTTATTTCCATAGATTTGCCAACTTCAATTCCACTAACTTCGGGTGATACTTTTGGTCTTAGTAAAAGAGAAACAAACAATTGTGCTTTTTCTTCTTCATTTGATGTATATGGAAGACTTAACAATTCTTTTGGTGGTAGTAGTGCAATAGATAGAAGATTTGCAGCAACATTTATGGGGACTGATTTTTTGTCATCGGGAACTGGCAACCCGCCTTCAGCTATATGAAAAACTCCTTTTGTAGTACGTCTATCATTATTTGGGTTATGCAGAATTCCTTGTTTTAACCGATAAGATGAGATAATATCAGATTCAAACAAATTTGAATCTGGAGCAATTGAAAGTATTCTTGCTATTCCGTGCCTATCCAATTCAAAAGTTGTCTGTGGAAGTTTAATTTTTTCTGGATCAATAATATTTTCAAAATACTTATTCAGAAAAGTTTGAATTCTATAATCTGCAGGAGACAAATATTTGGAAAGTAATCTTTCTTTTTCAATATTGGTTGATATTAAATCTTCAGCAATATCAAGATATTTGTTTTCCTCAAATGAGCCAAAATAGGGGAATCCTTTGGCGGCTAATTTTAAATTTATATATTGAATTAATCTCTTTTGATTTCCAATTGTTGACTTTCCATCTTTATCAAATCCAAGTTCTCGTTTGTAATTCATTTGTTACTCCAATAGTTTTAGCCTAAATAAATTAGGCTATTGAGGTATATACAACTAATTATTAAATTGAAATGCAAAAATACATAATTATATTTAGTCTTGTAAAATATGTTGTAAAATATTTCTAATAGAAAACTTAAGAAGTTGTTTAAATAATAATTCATTAACGCATGACTTCTGAGGCTGTCTAAAATGACTTATATATAATTAACTAAAGGATTTATCTGGCTGAATGCAAGCGAAAACCTAACATTCTAGAGCGGGCTATGCCGTTAGGATATGCTCTGAATTAGAGAAGTGTAAACCAGTAAACTGGTTATTAGATGATAGGTCTGAGTTTACTTTCCAACGACTGAAGTCGTTGGTTAATAAATGTCATCAATAGAACTACAGCAGCGTACTCATATTAACCAATGGCTTCAACCGTTGAACTCACTTCAACGCATGCACATTAACCAATGGCTTCAAAGGCTGTGTTAAAAGTCAAAAATAGTATTAACCACACGTTTCAACGTGTGGAAAATGAAACTAAAACGAAGTTTATAGAACGGACTTCATTCCGTGAGGATGTATTTTGATTTAGAGGAGTGTAAACCAGTAAACTGGTTAAGAAAGAAATAATCTTTTCTTTCTGCCAACGACTGAAGTCGTTGGTTGTTAAATATCATCTTTAGAACTACACCAGCGTAAGCACTTTAACCCATGGCTTCAATCGTTGAGCTAATATACAACACATGACCATTATCCAATGGCTCCAGTCATAGACCAACTGCAACGCATGTTCAAATAGCTTCTAGAATTCATGCTGATTAACCAATGGCTTCAGCCATTGGACAAGAGTCCGTGAATGAAAAGCACCAAACCAGTTTACTGGTTTACTCACTTTAGTTGTTGCAATAATTATTAGAATTTCATAATTTATTATCACAACAAACATTTACGAGGGAAAAACAATGTCAGTTCGTTCATTTACCAAAATATGGTTACACATAATATGGGGGACACATAATCGCGATAAAATCTTAATAAATAAAGAGTTGCGAAAAGAAATATCAGTTCACCTAAAAGAGAACACTAAAGAAAAAGGAATTTACATGAGAGAAAATTATGTAAATGCCGATCACGTCCATGCATTGATTGATTTACCGACAAATATGAATCTTGAAGAAGTGATGAGGCTTATAAAAGGGGAATCGTCTTCTTGGATAAATAAGCAAGTAAATTTTAAGTTTGCATGGGGTAAAGGCTATGGAGCTTTTTCAGTTTCCGAATCGAATATAAATAAAGTTGTTAATTATATTTCAATTCAAGAAGAGCACCATAGAAAGAAGTCGTTTACTGAAGAGTATAATCAATTTTTACTAGCCTATAAAATTGATGTGTAAACCAGTAAAATATTTCTATGTGCGTGGGTTCTAGTTCAAGAACCAACGACTGAAGTCGCATGTTAATAAATATCTTCTATAGAACTACGCCAACTTACACACATTAACCAATAACTCAACCGAATGCACGCGCATTTACCAATGGCTTCTAACGTTAAACTCCTGTAACGTACGTATATTATAACCAATGGCTTCAGCCATTGGTTAGTGAATCGATCTCTCATGAAATCCAAACCAGTTCATTGGTTTTTTGTACCTAGAATCTGAAATAAAACCAGCAAAGAGTTCTGTTGTGCATGTGTACACTTGAATCAACGACTGAAGTCGTTGATTAATTAAAGCATCATGTTTCAAAATCTTTAGATTTTAGTGCATTGAATACTTATAATTTTAATGGAAGATAGTTCAGATTTACTGTATTTTGGGAAGCGAAATTTTTATAATAATAAGATTAAAATTTGTTTTACGAACTTCAGAAAAAAGATAAAAACTGCAAAGCAAGAGCTGGCAAAATAACTACAGATCATGGAGTAATTGAAACTCCTATCTTTATGCCTGTTGGTACAGTTGGGACTGTAAAAGCTGTAAATCAAAGAACATTAAAACAAGATATAGATCCTCCAATAATTCTTGGAAATACATACCATTTGTATTTACGACCAGGAATGGAAGTTATGCAAAAAGCTGGAGGACTTCATAAGTTTATGAATTGGGATAGAGCTTTGCTAACAGATAGTGGGGGATTCCAAGTCTTTTCGCTTGCAGAATTACGCAAGTTAAGAACTGATGGTGTTGAGTTCCGTTCGCATCTTGATGGCTCAAAGCATCTATTCACACCAGAAAAAGTGATAGAAATTGAACGACAAATTGGTGCAGATATTATAATGCCGTTGGATGAATGCACACCATATCCTTGTGATTACGAATATGCAAAAAAATCGAAAGAGCTTACTTCCTACTGGGCTATACTAAATAAAGAAGCATTTGAAAATAGTGAACCTTTATACGGTCACAAACAGCATTTGTTTGGTATTGTTCAAGGCAGTGTTTATAAGGATTTACGCGAAGCATCTGCAAAAGACCTTATGGATATTGGCTTTGATGGATATTCAATTGGTGGACTTGCAGTTGGTGAACCGGCAGAAAGTATGTATGATATTGTAGATTTCACAACTGATATTCTTCCAGAAAATAAACCACGGTATTTAATGGGTGTTGGAAGACCAGAAAATATTCTTGAATCGATTGAACGCGGTGTGGATATGTTCGATTGTGTTATGCCTACTCGCAATGCACGTAACGCATATTTGTTTACATCCGAAGGAATTGTAACAATTAAAAATGCAATTTATAAGGATGATTTTTCACCATTAGATTCAAATTGTGATTGTTATACTTGTCAAAATTATTCAAAAGCATATCTTCGTCATCTCTTTCATGCGAAGGAAATTTTAGCATACGAATTAGGGACAATTCACAATTTAAGATTTTATCTAAATTTAGTAAGAGAAGCACGAAAACAGATTTTAAATGATACATTTACAGTGTGGAAAAATTAAATTATAAATAAATTATCAATTAATACAAAGGAGTTAAAATGAACTATTTATTAGCAATGTCACCATCAGGTGGTGATGCTGGCGGTGGAAGTATGGTAAGCACATTAATTATGTTTGGTGCTATCTTTGCAATTTTCTATTTTATGATTATTCGTCCACAACAGAAAAAAGCGAAAGAAAGAGAATCACTATTAAGTGCTTTAAAAAAAGGCGATAAAATTATAACAAATGGTGGAATGCACGGCTCTATTGCTGGACTTGATGAAAAAACATGTCTAATCGATTTTGGAAATAACGTGAAAATAAAATTTGATCGTTCAGCTATTTCTGTTGTTGAAACCGCAGGCAAAGAAGAGAAAAAGTAAAGTGCCTAAAGTTTAATAGTATTAGTCATTGCGAGCATATTTTTGCGAAGCAATCTACAAGAGATTGCTTCGTCGTTCAAAAGCAGAACTCCTCGCAATGACAAAGAATTAGAAATCCATTAATTTTATTTTTTAAATTTAAGCACTTTAAACTTTAAACTTTAAACTTTAAACTTTAAACTTTATCATGAAAACACTCTCACCAAAAACGAACTTCCTTGCAATTGATAAGGACTACTCAACATTTGAAAATTCAAAAATCGTAATTTATTCTGCCTCAATGGAGAATACAGTTACTTATGGATCTGGGGCAAAAAATGGCCCTAAAGAAATATTGAAAGCATCTCATTATGTTGAATTTTATGACGAAGAAACAAAACGAGAACTCTGTTTTGAAAAGGGCATAGCTACATTACCAATTGCTAATTTTGATAATTTGACATCGAAAAAAGCGATTGATAAAATAGAGAAAGATGTTTCAACTCTTATATCTGAAGATAAATTTGTTGTAATGCTTGGGGGAGAACATACTGTAACACTTGGTTCAGTATTAGCACATCATAAAAAGTATAAAAATTTATCGATACTTCAGTTTGACGCACATTCCGATTTGCGCGAAAGTTACGAAGGTTGCATATACTCACATGCTTCAGTAATGAGGCGTGTGTATGAGTTTAATAAAAACATTGTTCAAGTAGGAATTCGTGCACAATGTAAGGAAGAAGGGGATTTGATTAAAAAAGATAAAATCAAAACTTTCTTTGCTCGTGATATTCGTCAGGCGGAATCTCAAAAAAAATGGCAAAATGAGGTTGTGAAAAATCTTTCAAAAAATGTTTACATTACTTTTGATATTGATGGACTTAATCCTTCGATTGTGCCTGCTACTGGAACTCCAGAGCCTGGTGGACTTTTTTGGGATGAAACTCTTGATTTAATTAAACTTGTTGGAAAGAAAAAAAATATTGTTGGATTTGATGTGGTTGAACTTGCTCCAACTAAATTTCACGTGTCTTCAAATTTTGTTACTGCAAAGCTGGTTTATAAGATGTTGAATTATGCGTTTCAAAAGCTGTGAGAGGGAAATCGTAAAACGTGAGTCGAAAATCGAAAGAGAAAACCTTTTTCAAGTAACCTTCTTTACAATCCATGAACAAATATCCAAAAATCTTTATATATTTGAACACTAAAAAATTAGGTGCCATGATGAAACGACTTCCAATAATATTTGCTTTATTTCTATTTTTATTTTCAACTATTTTACCTCAAACCAACAAAGTATATTTTGGAACAATTGAGGGAGATATTGATTTAGGATTAACTCCGTATGTAAAAAGAATTGTTTCGGAAGCTGAGAAAAATAATGCATCCCTAGTAGTATTTAAAATTAATACTTTTGGTGGAAGGGTTGATGCAGCTACTCAAATTAAGGATGCAATTATAAATTCCAAAGTTGAGACAATTGCTTTTATAGATAAACGGGCAATTTCTGCTGGTTCACTTATAGCTCTCTCCTGCAATCAAATAGTGATGGTTCCGGGAGCATCAATAGGAGCAACAACTGTAGTTGATCAGGAAGGTAAAAAGCAAGCTGAGAAAGCACAATCCTATATGCGTTCCGAAATGCGTTCTACTGCTGAAAGAACTGGACGCAGAACCGACATTGCAGAAGGAATGGTTGACGAGCGTGTAGAAATTGAGGGACTTGTTGATAGCACACAATTAATTACACTAACATCCCAAGAGGCAATGGGATATGGTATTTCAGATACAATTCTTACAAGTATGAATGAGTTGTTAAAATATTCTGGCAATGAAAATGCAAATATTATTGAACTCGATGTAAATTGGAGCGAAAATTTTATCCGATTTATAAATAATCCTATAATTACTTCAATTTTAATGATGGTAATTATGGTTGGAATGTTTATGGAAATTAAAACTCCAGGTTGGGGTGTTGCGGGAACTGCATCATTAATTGCACTTGCTCTATTTTTTGGATCTGGATATATTCTTGAAATTGCCTCAATAATGGATATAATACTTTTTATTATTGGCGTTGCACTTTTAGCAGTTGAAATATTTGTTATTCCTGGATTTGGAGTTTTCGGAATTGCCGGAATTATTTTAATGGTCGCTGGACTTTTTATGGGGCTTGTATCAGACTTTCCTCTCATGGGGACTGATATTCTTTCAATGGCAATAATTCAACTAGCAGGATCATTTGTACTTAGTGCTATTGTTATATATTTTCTTGCAAAAACATTACCGAAATCAACCTTGTGGAACAAACTAATTTTGATTAAAGGAATTCAAGAAACTTCTGGATATACATCTAATAAAGAATTTAATCATTTGGTTGGAATGGCAGGGGAAGCTCTTACAGATTTACGTCCTTCCGGCACAGCAATATTTGAAGGAAAGCGTTACGATGTTGTTTCGCAAGGGGATTATATTGTTAAAGACTCTAAAATTGAAGTAGTGAGTGAGGAAGGCTCTAAGATTGTTGTAAAAGTTGTGGATGCTTGATTTTTATATTTAGAGGCTGACGAAGAATACTTTTCGTCAGCCATAGTAATTTTATTTTTTATCGTATTCTGCTCTATCAATTTCAACAACTTTTGCAAAATCTTCCATGTTTTTAGTAGATTTATTTTGCCAAGTTCCAAAAACCTCATATTCTAAACCAGCAGTCATTTTTTGATTCTTAAAGTTAGTGGCAACAGTTATAGTTTTTGGAATATCGACACCTTTTGAATCTTTAGCTTTATAATAAACAAAGAAGTTTTTAACTATTCCACCATATTTGTTTTTTATATCCTCATTTATTGTAACAAGAAACTTAATATTAAGATTTCCGGAAGAAGCTTTATTAACTACAATATCTTTAATAGTATATTGGGTTTCTGGTAAGGCTTGGAAGGGAAGTGATTTGGTAAGTGGATTTGCAGTTACATATTCGGCAATTGTATTTTCCTTTTCATCTTTAAGTAATTTTAATTCTTTTGAAAGTGTAAAACTATCCTCTAAATCTGTGCATTCTTTAATCTCTTTTTCTTTCTCTTCCATTTGGTTGTAGTATTGTTTTTCAAGAGATGGAAGCTTTCCTAAGTATTCATTATCTACAGAACTGGCATTGTTACCGCAACTATTCAAAAAAAAGGCTAAGTTCTAATATAGACAGCAAATAATGCTCTTTCTATTTTCTAAGTATATTTTCAATGTCATTTCGAAATGAGCTTGTTTTGTAGCGATTGAGAACCGTAAGCTCACCGAAGGTA
>JAQICK010000243.1 GCA_027858595.1 Melioribacteraceae bacterium | reverse complement strand
TGTTGAGTCACTTTTAGAAGTAATTGGATATTTAGAAAGAAGCGCAGGAAACAAAAGAGTCTCCCCTTTTTTGATTGTCAAGTTATTGCAGCTTATCTCACCTTCTGTTAAAAGAATTATTTCAATTCTATTATCTGTAATAAATTCAAGAGACTCATTATCAATGAGTATTTTATCAACTCTGAATTCATCCGCAGTTACACTATACTCACGGATATTTGCAGATTTTTGGTTACCAATTAATTCTGGTTTTCCCGATTCATATGTTAAAATATTTGTTAGCTGTGCAATGTCTTTAAATTTTGGAGTTAAGCCCGCTCTAACAACATTATCAGAATTTGCCATACATTCAACAATGTTTCCCTTTAAATACGCGTGAGGGATTCCCGCTGGCGTATATATTGATTCTCCTGCTTTGAGTTCAACAACATTTAGCAAAAACATAACAAGCAAACCAACATCAACACCGTATTGGATATAAAGAGTTAAAAATAAATTTTCATCTTTTGTCAAATTCCTTTTTTGTTCCATTTCTTTTTTAATAGAATTGATTGTTCTTTCTAAGACTTTAGAGTTACTAGAATTATTCATCAATGTTTCAAACAGTGTTTTCAATCCATTTTTTGTTTTATTTTGGATAAATGAATTAACATCAGCTTCGCCAATAAAATTAGTTAATTGAGGAATAATATTAAAATTGTTCTCAATTTCTGAAAGCGGACGAAATCCGACCAAAGCTAATAAATAATCAAGGGCAATTGCTATTTCTGGCTTGTGATTATTATCTGGATAATTTTTAGAATCATTTTTATGAAGTTCAATTGCTTGTATCTTATTCGGATGAGTTTGAATTGATAGTGCTTGTTTAGCCGATAGAACTTTTAATAGAAACGGTAGCTTATTGCCAAATTTTTCAGCAACTGATATACCTAATATTTCATTTGGATATTTTTCAACAATCTCGTTTAACTTATAAGAATTTCCTTCAATCAATATTTCAGAACTTAACTTAGGATGATCTCCAATCCAGAGTTCTGCATAAGGTTTTTCTTCACCATCAAATCCGAGTAGACTTGGAATAAAAGCATCTTTCCCTTTTGTTCCCCATTCATAATTTTGAATGTGATTAAATAGTTTATAGGGTTGTGGTTCTATTTTCATCAATAATTTTTATTCAATTATAAAATTAACATCCATAATAATATCGCCATTCTCTTTAGGTTTAATTTCAAATTCAAAAGGTTTTACTTCCTTTTTAATTCCTAAAATTTGTATATGATTTTCATCAAGATAAGCAATGTATTTACCAGGTCGTAAGCCAAAATAGTAATAAGTTCCATCAGAATATGTTGATACAGATTTAATGCTTCCATCACTAATGTTTTTAATGTGAAGTTTTATTCCAGAAATTGGAGTAGAAGTATTTCCAACTTTTCTTAATACTTTTCCATCAATTTCGCCAGCAATATAGAAAGGCACTTCAATATTTTTTACTGAATTTGGGTCAGCCACAAAAGAAAATCTTTTAATTCCAGGAACAAGTAACGGATTACGAATAGCTGATTCGTCTATATCAACAGTGTATATTGTATATGGGTCAAGTTCACGAGCACGTATAATTCCATTTTTCTCACGCTGTATAACGGATGTTCCCATACGAACATTTCCATTCTCAATTAGCTCATCTTCAGAATCATATTCTGAATTACCATTTGTATCAATGTAAAACCTAAATGCCGCGGATGCTCGTCCAACTTGAGAACGGTTAAATCCTTTTACTTCATTTGTAACATTGTCATAACTAAGAGAACCTATTGCTCCTAATCTATAATTGGTCTTGGAGAGAGAAGTGTTAAGTTGAACATTATCCAAATAGATAATTAATTGTATCTGAAAAAAACTTTCCGAACTATGGAAATTATGTGAATGCGTAAACTGAATTCTTCCACTATTTTTAATTGTAGTTGATAAACTCAGAGAATAATCTTCAACCTGAGAATTTTTTGTATCATAAAAGCTTCTAAAAGTTATTAAACTTCCGCTAATAGTTTTGCTATTTCCAAATAGTGATCCAAGAAAATATGACACTCCAAAATCTAGATACTCTCTATCGTACTTGTTATTTCCATTTATTGATTTTACATAATTATAGGTTAACGAAGGATTAAAACTATCCAAAGATGCAGAAGTTCCAAGTGAATAATCAAATAATTCAACTCCTGAATTTTGTGCATAATCAAATGAACCTTTAAAATTAACTTGTGAAAACGCAAAACGAAATGGTACAAAAAAGTTAATCCCAAAATCATTATCCAACTTGCCAGGATTCATATAACCGTATTGTGTATAACGAGTATATTCAACTCCAATGGAAGTTTGAGAAAAATAGAGTACATCAGCTGACAACTTATAATATGCTTCGGGTGCAATAGTAAAATTTAGAAGGTACTCGCCATAAATTCTTGCAGTGGTTGAATTATAAAATACTTTATTCGAAATGTCATCTTCTAAATATTGAAATCCAAACTCAGTAGTTAACCACTCCGTAACACCATACCCACCTTTTACACTTGCAACATTTTTATCCAAGTTATTAACATTTCCAAAATTAGCAAAATAGACAAACTCATTTGGGCGGAGTAAATAGAATGGAGTTTGATACAATCTTGTTTGCTCGTAATACTCACCGCCAGGACCATAAAATTTCATTTCGAGCAGTGTTGTTCCATACGATAAAGGCATATCAAAATAAAAGTCACCAACAGCATCTGCTTTTGTAACAGCAACCAACTGATTACTAATATAAATTTCAACACTCCAGTTTGCACGAGTTTTTTCATAGACACGTCGAGTTGCGTAAGTTCTTCTTGGTTCAACTTGATCATTACTTACCTTAAGTCCAGTATAGTTAAGGGAATAAAGTCCATCAAGTGAAATAGTACCAAATGAAATTGTACGAAGATAATCGTTTTTATCAAAAACATATCGCCATAAATAATCTAGATTATTGTTGCTAAAATTATCAGCGGTAATATCACCAGAAGTCGAAATTTGAGCGCCACCACCTAGAAGTTCACCGCCGAGTCTAAAATTATAGAACGCATTTATTCCTTGTCCAGTGCCAACACCATAACCAACATTGTAATCGAGTATACCACCACCAATTATCTTCCTTTCACGAGGGAAAAGAATATTTGCTGCTTCTATACCCTTTTTGTTTGCAAAAATTTCGTAAGTTTTTTCTCGCTGATACCTCTGAAAAATTGGCATCATCTCTTTTGATTGGATGGATGAAGTGAGAGTTCCAAAATTTGTTTTTATTTCAAGCCCAAAAATTTTATTATAAAATTCTGCATTAAAAAAGAAATCTAAATCGGATTTAAGGAAATTTTCAAAAGTAAAATTATTCAATGTATCTTTAAGTAAAACATGATTTGGGTTGAAAGAAATTTCATATTTATTGGTTTGAATATTTACAAAGCCGCTTATTTTATAATATTCAATTTTACTGTTAATTTCTAAATTATCACAAAGTTCTTTAAACGGAAAGTAGAATTCATTATTGTAGTAGTATGCTATTACAGTAGTTTTAACTAATCCGGCATACTTAAGGTTCAAGAATATTTCATCTGCACCTTTAAGGTCGGTAGGTATTACTTTTCTTACTTCTTCAACGGAATCTTTTTTTTGTTCTACCAAAAAGAGATTTCCAATAGTTTGAGCTGTTACAACTTGGGTAGCAAAACCTATAAAAAAAAGATGTATGAATAAATACTTCAATTTATTTTATTGTAATGGATAATTAAAATTAATTTCTTTTCTATAAACATATTCCATTGGTATTAATCTACTCTCAGGAATATCTTCCTTTTCGTTAAATTTAATTTCAACTTCTGCAGTATAGCTTCCTTCAATTAATCCTTCTAAAGGAATATCTACGCGCTTGTTTATGTCAAAATAGACTTGAACAAAATCCTCTTTTACTTGAACAGTATCTCCAATTGAGTTAAATAATCTTGTAGTCATATTTCCAAAAAAAGCCGAATTCCCGTCCCTGTTTAATCCAACAAAGACTTGTAAATTATTTGAATCCGAATTAACAACAATATCTTCCATATCCAAGCCTGTTGTTGCATCATTAACTCTATAAATTACAGTAGTTACTTGGTTAAGCACAAATCGTACTTTGGCAGAAATTCCTTCTTTTAGAGTGTCAACAGGAGGAGCTTTTGGAGTTGACGATGTTACCATTCTCGTCCAATAAGTGCCTGGCTCTATATACGCAGGCGGTCTAACTGTCATTCTAACAATTTGCTTTTGCTCGGGTACTAAAATAAAACTTCTGGGAAATGCTCTTATCCACTTAGCAATTGAAGGAAGTGAATCTGCTGGATTTTCAACATACTTCATAGTTCCATTTCCGAGAGAATCGGTAACTGGATAACCAAAAACGAATGAGATGCTAATTTCATATTCTTCAAGAGATTTATTTTGAACAATATAAGTTCCAAAACGATCTTTTTGATCCATATATACAACATATGGAGAAATTATCACTTGGCTATAAATTGATGAACTAACAAATAGGAATAAAAATATAATTTTTTTCATGTTATTGTAGCTTAATATTTTTGTTATTTGAATGTCACTTTCAGTGCCCATTTGCGTCTGAAATCTTTTATATACTTGTTTCATCTATCCTCTTTAGTAAAAAACATTTAATATTATTGTACCCGAATAAGTTCCATATTGCATAATAGGAGTTGTACTAATACTTCCACCCAACCAAAGATAAACTGTTTTACGAAACCTTAAATTTGGGATGTACACAGTATTACGTGGGTCAAAATTAGTACGCCCAGTCTCTTGGTCACTATAGGAAGCAGAAGTATGTGATTGATCAAATAATATAGGAATTTGGCTTGCTCCATTATCAAGGGTTGCAGGCAGTACAAATTGAATATAGACATTCTTGTAGAATTTTTTTGTATGATAAAAGCTAAATTTAGCAGCATTAATATCTATGTCTTGCACATCCGAAGAATACCCAATAAAAACTTCACCAAATTCTAAATCGTTCAATTTAGTTATATAAACGCCTTGAGCGTTAGTATTAGAGCCAAATACAGTAAGAATGAATAATAGAATTATTGATTTAAGAATTATTTTTTTCATGTAATGAAAATTATCGATTTTTTAAGGGATTTACAATTTTATTTGATGTTCTATTCGTACATTCATGGTAATTAGAATAACACTCGAAGAGTATTGCCTCGCCAGCTTTTGTTATGGGAAGTAGCTAATTTCGGCATTGTGACTTGAATAATTTTATATAGAAATTTCTGCAAGTAATTATTAACAAATAAGTTTATTTTTAAATATTAGATTTTTCTAATATCAGTAAACTGAAAGAAATCTTTTGTTGGCAAGTATAAGATTTAATAAATGTACACAAATTCATTTTGATCACTTTAAAAACTATGTGGGCTTATGTTAAACATTGCATTATTTGGACCTCCCGGAGCGGGAAAAGGAACACAGTCAGAATTTCTTTTAATAAAATTCAATCTTTTTTACATTTCGACCGGTGATTTATTACGTA
>JAQICK010000052.1 GCA_027858595.1 Melioribacteraceae bacterium | reverse complement strand
TTCTTTGGTGGTGCCGGGATAGGTGGTGCTTTCAAAAATTATAATTTGTCCCTTCTTCAAAATTTTGGCTATTTTTTGACGTTCAGCAGGCTTTAATTTTATTTGCTGAATAATATCCCACTTTTCGGCTTCTTCATTATTTTGAGCAATATTTACAATCCGTTCCATTTATATCCTTATAATATTAAATTCATAAACGCAGGGCAGAGGGTGAAAGAATCAAGATAAAAGAATCAAGATGAAAGAATCAAGATGAAAGAATCAAGATAAAAGATAAAAGATAAAAGATAAAAGATGAAAGATAAAAGAATCAAGATAAAAGATGAAAGATGAAAGATGAAAGATGAAAGAAAACCGCTGTGTCGCAGAGACGCTAAGGATTCAAGATAAAAGGACAAAGGAATAACTGCATGCCTTTCGGCAAAAAGAGTTTTCATCAAATAGGGTTTTAAATTTATTGTTCAAATATATTTTTAGATTCTAAAAATTCGTTATAGCTTCTAAATTTTTGAATTCCCCTAACGTGTTTATTTTCTATTAGTTTACTCCAGAATGCGAATTGCTTTAGATACAGCTTCGCCACGTGAGTTACATGACTCTTCTGTGTAAGGTTCAATTATTTAAAAATCGAAACAGCTACTTCGATACTATATTAATATCCAAATGGCTAGAGAAAAAAATCTAAAATTTTTGTTTGTGTTAAAATTATGTTTTTAATTTTCATACTACCCTGCCACTTCTACGAAAAAATCAAACACCAAATATCGATAAAAGTTTTTTCTTTTACTCTTTTTTTTTAAAAATATTTTACTATAGGAAAAGCATAGAACACGGAAAGAACGGATTAGACTGATTAGCACAGATATTAAAAGCCATCTTTCTTATACGTATTTATGAAGTATCTCTACAATCCTTTCTGCGGCTTTTCCATCCCAAAGCTCGGGTATTTTGCCTTCTTTTTTGTTTCCGTTTAACACATCCAAACATGCGGTCTCGGCCTTCTCTAAATCAAGTCCTATCAATTGGTTTGTTCCAACGTCAACAGTGCTAGGACGTTCTGTGGATGTTCTAAGGGTAATGCACTGTACTCCAAGAGCTGTAGTTTCCTCTTGAATTCCACCGCTATCTGTTACTACTAACTCAGCGTTTTTAGTAAGTGCTTGGAAATCTACATATCCAATAGGGTCTGTTAATATTATGTTCTTGCTTAGTGTTTTCAATAACTCAAACTTGCCAAGGTTGTTTTTTGTTCTTGGGTGAATTGGGAAAACAACTTTCCGCTGTTCACTTAATACATTTAGGAAATGAACTAATTTTTCTAACGACTCCTTTGTGTCAACGTTGCTTGGTCTATGAAGAGTGATTAAAACATAGCTCCCTTTTTCAACTCCAAGTTCAATATGAATATTAGATTTATCAGACTTAGGCAGATAGTAGAAAAGTGAATCGATCATTACGTTTCCAACAAAGAAAACTTTATCAATAGAAACGCCTTCATTCTTAAGATTATCTAATCCGCTTTTTTCAGTAACAAATAAGTAATCCGAAATTCTATCAGTTAAAATTCTGTTAACTTCTTCAGGCATCTCCATATCAAAACTTCGAAGTCCAGCCTCCACATGAACTACTTTTATGTGAAGTTTTTTGGCAGTTAAACTACATGCAATTGTCGAGTTTACATCACCAACAACAAGTACCATGTCTGGCTTTTCTTGGATTAAAATTTTCTCAAACTCAACCATTACTTTTGCTGTCTGTTCAGCGTGCGAGCCACTTCCAACACCAAGATAAAAATCAGGTTGCGGAAGTTCCAAGTCCTCAAAAAAGACTTTACTCATCTTCTCGTCATAGTGTTGTCCAGTATGACAAATTAGATGAGTGATTTCATCTTCATGTTTCTTAAATGCTTTATGAATTGGAGCAACTTTCATAAAGTTTGGTCTTGCTCCAACAACTGATATTATTTTTTTCATATTACCCATTTTTGTTTTACCCTCGTTGGATTGAAATCCTAGAGAAAACTATTAAAATTATTTTACTTACACGTGTGATAAAGTCTATAAACAATCCACTCAAATCAATTGAGCTACCCAATTAAGAATTACTCCCTCACAATTCCTATTACACGTGTTGGTTTAGATATAGCTTCGCCACGTGAATCACATTTCTATATAGTTCATGCATGTAAAATATCTAAATGTAAAAATAGGACATTTTATAGAAAGATGAGCCTCTTTTCAAAAAAAACATGACCATTTTGCTTTGTTGTGAGATGGAACACGTTTTGGGAAACTAGTAAATAATACTGATGTCCAGCCTATGTATTGATTAGAATATAGACTTGTTTGCCAATATCTAAATTGCACCAATACTGTTCTTTATCAACAATTATTATAGAACGAAAAAGGAGAGGGAAAAATGAAAAGGTGATTTCTTGAGAATCAAAACCAAAACATCTTTTCAAAAAATATGAAATGTTATTTGCAACAACGATTGTGCTCCTAATTTTTCATCTATTGCAAAAATATAATGTAAAAAATTAGAGAGATTTACGCATTCATTTGCTTACAACTTACAGAAGCTTACAAATGATATTTTCATGGTGCAGAAGTTATTAGGTCATTCACAGATTAGTACAACTCAACGTTACTCTCATTTTGATTACGAGGAAGCTAGACCGGATATTGAAATGTTGTAGTATTGTTGGTTTAACTAAAAAGCGACTTGTAAAAATTGGATTTGTAGGTCGTTTTGGTTAAGTTGGAAACTCATAATGTAAGAGGGGTTTTAGCTTTGAGTAAAGACTTTAATACTATTATACAAAAAGATAAAAACAACTTAGAGTTAGCAATTGAGCTATTGATGAAAGATATTGTCGATGCTAATATTTATAACAATTTATTAAAAAGTCTCAAACATGATTTAAAAGAGAATGAAAATTTCTATAATGAATCTAAAACATTTTGGTATCTGACAATTCAAGCAAACGAAGAATCTATAATGATTCGTTTATGTAGAATCTTTGATACAGAAAAAAATAGTATCTCAATGATAAATCT
>JAQICK010000443.1 GCA_027858595.1 Melioribacteraceae bacterium | reverse complement strand
TCTTGAACCCCTTCGCAATTAATAAGTTCTTCGTTTGTCTCACATTTGCTTCCTTTAATCTCGCACCAATTTTTTAAGTATGGAAAAGAAGGAATAATTAAAGCGGAAGGATATCTTCTGTTTTCGCCTATAACCATCACTTGCTCAATAAAGAAGGACTCTTTCATTTTATTTTCAAGTGGTTGAGGAGCAATATATTTTCCACCAGATGTTTTAAATATTTTTTTTAATCTATCAGTAATTTTTAAGAAATTTCCATCAATAAACTCACCTACATCACCAGTATGTAGCCAACCTTCACTATCAATTGTTTCAGCTGTTAGTTCTGGACGTTTGTAATAGCCCATCATTATGTTGGCTCCTCGAGCAAGAATTTCACCATTTTCGGCAATTTTAATTTCCACATTCGGGATTACAGTTCCAACCGTTCCAAACTGATAGCCACCTTCTTCAAATCGGTTATCTGTAAGTACTGGTGAGCTTTCTGTTAATCCATAACCTTCTCTTACAGGAATTCCGGCAGCAGTGAAGATTCTTCCTAGGCGTACTTGAAGAGCTGCAGCACCAACAATAATTCCCTTAATATTTCCACCAAGTGCTGCTTGCCACTTACTAAATACTAACTTTCTTGCAATTCCTAACTTAAAGTTATACCACAAGTTATTGTTCCCTTTGTCATCGAAATCCAAACCAATGTTAACTGCCCAGAAGAAAATGGATTTTTTTATTCCTGTTAATCCCCTTCCAGTTGTAATTATTTTTTCATATACTTTTTCTAATAAGCGTGGAACTGTAATAAAATAATCAGGCTTAACCTCTTTAAGATTATCAACTAATTTTTCAAGGCTTTCTGCATAGTAAACGGATGTTCCTACAAACAGATAAAAATAGATTGCTGTGCGTTCAAAAATATGGCACAAAGGAAGAAAGCTTAACGCTTTATCTTCATCAGCATGAGGCATTGTTTGCTGAATAGAAAGAGCATTACTAACTACATTTTTATGAGAAAGCATAACTCCTTTTTGTCCACCTGTAGTCCCAGATGTATAAATAATTGTTGCTAAGTCTGTTTCTTTAACTGATTTTTTTAACTCTTTTAATTTTTCGCTGTCAGCATCAGACCCAGCATCAGTAATTGCACTCCAATGTTTAACATTATCAATGTGGTTAAATGAATAAACATCTTTTACTGATGTAGAGTTTTCTAAAACGCTTTTTACCTTTTTATAGATATCTTCATCAGATACAAAAACTAATTTTACTTCAGCTTCGTTAAAAATAAATTCATATTCTTTTTCTGTAATATTAGGATACATCGGAACGCCAACCGCACCTATTTGTAAAGCACCAATGTCTATAAAATTCCATTCTGGACGGTTGTTTGAAATAATTGCAATTTTATCTCCAGGAGCAATTTTATTTTTTAATAACCCCAAACTGACTTTATCAACAATATTTTGGAATTCTTGAGAACTGTATTTCTTCCATTCTCCATTTTCTTTGCCACAGATTGCATCTTCCTGTGGATATTTTTCAATTTGGTAAGGTAAAAAATCTAATATTGTTTTAATCATGTAAACCTCAAATAAAGTTTGTATACAATTAAGTTAGTTTCAGAGGTTAAAGTGACTGCCTTATCACTTTATAGCAATTTGTTTATCAATATAGACATAGCGAAATGTTTTGTCAAGCGGATTTTCGCTAATCGTGATTTTTTGCTAATTTTTGTTTTTAATTTATTTTAAATTATTTATATTGCAATAACAATTATAAAATGGTTTTCACCCTTGGAATTAACTAAAAGTAATATAAAATTAATCTTTGGATTAAAGTTAAAGCAACTACGTCAGTCAAGAAATTTATCCTTATCTGCATTAGCAAACCGCTCTTCTCTTTCAGTATCATATTTAAATGAAATAGAAAGTGGTAAAAAATATCCCAAATCAGATAAAATTATTGCTCTCGCAGAATCACTTGGTGTATCTTATGACAATATTGTTTCTGTTAAATTGAACAAGCGCCTAGCACCAATTGGAGAATTGTTAGATTCCAACATTTTAAAGCAATTACCAATTGACCATTACGGTATAGATATTAATAAATTGATAGCACTTTTAGCTAATGCTCCTATTCAATTGAATGCACTTGTTTCAACTATTATCGAAATTGCAAGAAGTTCTGAAATGAGTAGAAATATTTTTAGCAGAACCGCATTGCGGATTTACAAAGAATTTAACGAGAATTATTTTGATGAGTTAGAAGAAGCGGTTGATAATTTTAGAATAGAGAATGGAATAACTGAATCTGACAAAATTGATTCGAAATTATTAATTAGCATTGTAGAAAGTAAATTTAATTATAACGTTGACACAAAAAACTTGAGTAAGTATAATGAATTATCAAATATTAGAGCTGTTGTAAAA
>JAQICK010000016.1 GCA_027858595.1 Melioribacteraceae bacterium | reverse complement strand
ATATTCCGTTAACTTTGCCCTTCAATAATTTTTATATATGCATTTTTTGTGATTTATTAAAGAAAAGAACTTTTCTAGTTCGAAAAAGAGAGAATATATGTCCAGTAATTTAGTAATAGTTGAGTCACCAGCAAAAGCCAAGACAATTGAAGGAATTTTGGGTAAGGATTTTATTGTAGCATCAAGTTATGGTCATATTAGAGATTTAGAAAAGAAAAATTCTGGTATTGATATTGAAAATAAATTTAAGACAACTTACATAATTCCAGATGATAAGAAGAAAGTAGTTTCTGAATTAAAAAAACTTGTTAAAAATGTTGATACAGTTTGGCTAGCTACTGACGAGGATCGCGAAGGAGAAGCAATATCGTGGCACTTAAAAGAAGCGTTAAAACTAAAAGATGAAAATATTAAGCGAATTGTTTTTCATGAAATAACTAAAAATGCAATTATTAACGCTGTTGAAAATCCAAGAACTATTGATAATGATGTAGTTAATGCTCAACAGGCTAGAAGAATTTTAGATAGATTGGTTGGTTTTGAACTATCTCCAGTTTTATGGAAGAAAATTAAACCATCACTATCTGCTGGACGAGTGCAATCAGTTGCAGTGCGTTTAATTGTTGATAGAGAGCGAGAAATTGAAAAATTTGAAGTAGAAAATTTCTATAGAGTTGTTGCAAATTTTATTGTTGAAGATAAAGATGGCAAAAAATGGAAACTTAAAGCAGAGCTTCCTAAAAGATTTGATAATATAAAAGATGCAGAAGAGTTTCTAAAAGTTTGCCAAACTTCAAAATTCTTGATTGATTCTTTAGAGAAAAAAGCTGTTAAAAAATCTCCTTCTGCTCCGTTTACTACTTCAACATTACAGCAAGAGGCGAGTCGAAAGCTTGGATTCTCTGTTCTAAAAACAATGATGGTTGCTCAAAAATTATACGAAGCAGGAAAAATAACATACATGAGAACTGATTCGGTTAACTTATCCGACGAAGCTTTAAGTAACGCTGAAAATGCAATTAATGAAAATTATGGAAACAATTATTCACAATTGAGAAAGTATAAAACCAAGTCTGCATCTGCTCAAGAAGCACATGAGGCTATTCGTCCTTCTTATTTTCAAAACTCAACAGTCTCTGGTACAAGTGATGAACAATCACTTTACGATTTAATTTGGAAGCGTTCTATTGCTTCACAAATGAGTGATGCCCAAATTGAAAGAACAATTGTTAAAATAAGTATTTCAAATAGTAGTGAAAAATTTACAGCAAAAGGCGAAGTAATCAAATTTGATGGGTTCTTAAAAATATATCTTGAATCAACAGATGAAGAGAATAGCGATAGTGAAGATTCTACTTTACTTCCTCCACTTTACGAAGGTGAAAAACTGGAGTATAAGGAAATTACTGCGGCAGAGAGATTTACTCGAGCCTCAGCAAGATATACTGAAGCAAGTTTGGTAAAGAAATTAGAAGAGCTTGGTATTGGGCGTCCTTCAACATACGCTCCAACAATTACTACAATTCAAAAACGCGGATATGTAAACAGAGATGAGCGTCAAGGCACAAAAAGGAATTATCAAATTTTAACAATTGAACCTAACAAAGATTTATTCAAAGAAAGCAAAAGTGAAATTACTGGTGCAGATAAAGGAAAATTATTCCCTACAGATATTGCACTGCTTGTAACAGATTTTCTAATAGCTAATTTCCCAAACATAATGGATTTCAAATTTACAGCTCATGTTGAAGAAGAGTTAGATAATATTGCTTCGGGAAAATTAAAATGGAATGATATGCTTGAAGAATTCTATTTTCCATTTCACGAAAAAGTTGAAGACACAACCGAAAATGCAGATAGAGTTTCAGGAGAAAGAATTCTCGGAAAAGATCCAGTTAATGGGTATCAAGTATCTGTGAGGATGGCGAAGTTTGGACCTGTTGCTCAAATTACAAACTTAGATGATGAAGAAGCAAAACCAACTTATGCGGGCTTAAGACCTACTCAAAAAATGGCACAAATTACGCTTGAAGAGGCTTTGGAATTATTTTTACTTCCACGAGCAGTAGGTGAATTTGAAGGAGAAGAAGTTGTCGCTGCCATTGGGCGTTTTGGTCCTTATGTTCGTCACAATTCTAATTTCTTTTCTTTAGGAAAAAATTACGATCCGTACACAATTGAAATTGCCGAATCTATTGATGTAATAAAAGCTAAACGCCAAAAGGATATTGATAATACTCTTAAAGTCTTTGAAGAAGATTCAGATTTGAAAATTGTTATTGGTAGATGGAGAAGACCATATCTTAAAGCAGGCAAAAAAAATATTCCACTTGAAAAGGATGTTAATATTGACAAAATAACTTTTAAGATAGCTCAAGAAATTGTTGAAGCTTCTAAACCAAAACCAAAAGTTAAAGCAAAACCCAAAGCAAAGGCAAAACCTAAGAAGAAAAAATAGACTAAAAAAAACTAATTATTTTGGAACTGGGTCATGCCCACTTCCGCCCCAAGGATTGCAACTCGCAATCCTTTTTATACTCAACCAACCACCTTTAAATAATCCATGTTTTCCTAATGCTTCAATTGTGTAATGTGAGCATGAAGGAGTATATCTGCACGAAGAGGGAAAAAGGGGAGAGATGAAAATTTGATATACTTTTACCAAAATTATAAATGGCCAAGCAATAATTTTTAATAATGTTTTCATTTGTTGATAGTAGTCTATGTGCTAAATGATTAGTCGGTGCAATACATTTAGTATTGAAAAAAAAAATCTCCGCAATAAAATTACGGAG
>JAQICK010000273.1 GCA_027858595.1 Melioribacteraceae bacterium | reverse complement strand
ATTCTTCATTTGCTGAAATTAAATCAGAATTTGCTTCTAAGTACAAAAATTTGCCACAGAAATATCATTTTTATCTGGATGCAATTATAAATAATAGAACTTGATAATAATTTCTAGGCCTCAGATTCTATCGGAAGTGTAAATTTAAAACTACTTCCTTTACCAAGTTCACTTTTAACCCAAATTTTACCGTTGTTTTTTTCTACTAATTCTTTACAAAGAATTAAACCTACACCAGTGCCAGATTCATTTGATGTTCCAACTGTTGTATACTGAACATCAATTCTAAATAGCTTTTTAATATCTTCCTTAGTGATACCTATTCCATTATCAGTGACAGAAACTTCAAGTTTGCCGTTGGTTTTTCTTGAGGAGATACTAATCTCACCTTCATTTGGAGTAAACTTAATAGCATTATTAAGCAAATTTCTTATAATGGTTTTAATCATTTTTTCATCTGCAAATGCGGAGGCTTTTTTATTCACATTAACCAAAATGTTAATGTTTTTGTTCTTTGCATTTTGCTTTAAAACTTGCACAACATCAGCAAGCACCTCATCTAATTTTACAATAGCTGGTGAAAAATCCATTTTTCCTGTACTTGCTCGCGACCATTCAAGAAGACCTTCCAAAAGACTGAAAATGTTTTGTGCGCTATTTCTAGCTACATGAATCATTTCTTTCCGTTCATCATTTTTCATTTCATCATAGCTTTCTTCTAATAGTTGAGAAATGCCAAGAAGTGCACCAAAAGGAGCTTTTAAATCATGTGAAATAATAGAGAAAAATTTATCTTTGTTTGTAATTTCTTTTTTTAACTCTTTTTGAATTTTAAGAATGTCTTTTTCCCACTTTTTGCGTTCAGAAATATCTCTTTGAATTATATAAATAAAGTATTTCCTACCGACTTTTATCCTTTTAGCAGATATTTCAACTGGAATAAAAGAACCATCTTTTTTCTGATGTAATGATTCAAAATTTAAAGATTCGCCTGAAAGTATTTTTTTTGCTCTTCTGAAAATTTCATCTTTATTTTCGTTTGGGTGAAACAAGTTCATTGGTTTACCAATTGAATCTTTTCGCGTATGTCCTAGTTTACGAGTAACAGCTTTATTAATGTCAACTATTTGGGGAACTTGGCTTTCAATAATTTCTGCAATGTATATTGGATCAATTGCTTGATTAAAAGTTGTTCTAAAACGTTCTTCGCTTTCTTGTAATTTATCTTCTGCTTTTTTGGATTCTGTAATATCAGCTGCAATTTCTAAGCGAACAATTCTTCCATCGTGCCAAATTATTGCTTTATCTTTTAGTAAGTACCATTTACCAGTAATTGTATTTTGGAATTCCCAAGTATAAGGATCTCCTATCTCTCCATCTTCAGTAAGCAGTTTGTTGTTTGTGCAAAACTCACAAGGGCCCGTTTTGTTAATTTGAAGTGCTTGCCAACAGAGTTGTCCTTTAATATCGCCAATATCTTTTACAAGCGCACTATTAACAAAGAGCAATTCATATGTTTCCATATCTGCAACATACACTATTGCATCAAGGCTATTTATAATGGATGTAAATTGTGTATTGGCATTTTTAATAACTTCTTCAGTTTTTTTACGTTCGGTATTATCACGGGTGAACCCACTAATACCTACAGGATTCCCATCATTATCCCAAATTATTTTCCCAGTAATTTCTACTGGAATCTCTTTTCCATTTTTTGTTAAATATACTGACTCAATAGTTCTACCCACATGGTTTTTACCAAGAGCTAGCTCCTGATCAATAATTTCAGTGACTAATTTAAAATTCTCTGGTGGAAAAAGCTCTTTAGCATTTTTACCTATCAGTTCATCAACAGTGTAACCGGTAAGATGAAATATCTCTGGACTGACGTATAAATAATTTAACTCCATGTCAATTTTCCAAATAAAATCGACAGCATTTTCTGCGAGAGAACGATATTTTTTTTCGCTCTCCTCAAGTCTCACAACAGATAATTTTTGCTCAGTTATATCCTTCATTACTCCAAACATTTTTGTGGATTTACCATTTTCATCTTTTAAAAATGTACCTCTGTCTTCAACATCTAAATAGTGATTATCTTTTTTCTTAAATCTATATTCTATTAAAAAATCACTACCGTTTTCAATTGCTACCGTATGATGGCTCTTGACACTTACTAAGTCATCAGGATGTATCATGCTTTCCCAAGCATTTAAATCAATATTTTGAAATTCCTCTTTTGTATAACCCATTGTTTCAATTAAACTTCCTGTCCATTCAATGTTTCCAGATTCAATATTATAAGCGTAAGTCATTTGCCCTTTATGTTCAGCAATTAACCTATATTTTTTTTCATTTTCAATTAATTTTTGCTCTTGTTTTTTCCTTTCTGTTATATCAATAATAAAACCAACCATTCTAATTGGTTTATTATTATCCCACTCAATTATATCTCCTCTTGTTTCTGCCCAAATCCAATGGCCCTTTTTGTGCTTCATCCTAATTTCAAAAGTAAAACAGTCAATTTCTTTAGCGAATAATTCTTCCAATTCTAGCTCAAGAGCCAAATTATCATCTTTGTGAACTAATCTATTCCAAGTTTCAGTGTCAGTAGGTTCTAGTTCCGCCAAAGTATAACCAGATATTTCTGCCCATCTTTCGCTAAAGACAGCAGACCTATTCTGAATATTCCAATCCCACACTCCAGCGTTTGTAGCACCGAGAGCAAGCTTTAATCTTTCATCTTTTTCAAATAATATTTCTTCGTTTTTTTGATTAGCAACAACTTTATAAGAGAACCGTTTGCCCACACTTCTAATTCCAATAAAACCAACAATCATTAATGCAATATGAATGGCAATAACCCTAATTTTATATTCTCTTGAAATTGCTCTCAATGGTTTCATGGGTAACGAAACACTAATTCCACCACGTATATCACCAACTTTGTACCCTTGAACTCCATGGCATTTGAGGCAACTCTCTTTGGTTACTAATGGTTTTATTAGTCTAAGATGTTCTCCTCCATTAATTTTGCTAAATTCAAAAACTTCTTCCACACCTTTATCAAATTCTAAAAGAGCTTTTCGTTCCCATTCATCAGGTGCATTTTGAATTCGGAGAGGTTTTAAGCTGGTTATATTGCCTATAATATTTTGTTCAGCAGAGTCCTCGTCTTGGAGTTGTCTTAACATATAAGCTGGGTTCAATAATGTTAAGGTATCACCAGAAGGGAAGATTATTTCACGATTATGAATATGGGCCAAGTTTGGATTTGCGAGAGTTCTTTCATTTAAAGGTACATACAAGCCACCATGTTTTGAAGCCCAAGTTCTAAATTCTGAGTCTTTTTCAAAAAACACACGAGCATTAGATTTAGCAATTTGCTCTGTATGAATAGTTGAGGAGTACAAATTCCAAAGCAATGAAGAAGCAATTACTGCCACCGACACAAAACTAATAAAAATTAAGTACCTTTTTATTCGCTTAAGTTCAATTGATGTTTTTTCTGAAATCATATTTGCCCTTTAATGATATAAAAACATTTTTTGAAAAGGAGATAAGATGTGCGATACAAAATTCAACATAACCTTTCCTGAATTTATAATGTCTAATTTCTATAAAGTCATTCTATAGTTTATTGGTTTTATCGGCAGTGGTCAGCAGTTGGTTTCAAACATAAGACATTTTAACTCAATTATCAAATAGAAATTTTTTTTTTGCTTTCTTTCGTATTACGATAAAACAAGAACAAACAAATTGAATTATTCTAAATTTTCTTTTAAAGGAAGAGTAAAAACAAATACACTTCCTTCTCCTAATTTGCTCTCTGCCCAAATGTTTGTGCCATGCTTTTCAACTAATTCTTTACAAAGAATTAATCCAAGACCAGTACCTTTTTCGCTATTTGTTCCAAGTGTAGTGTGGTTAACATCAATACGGAAAAGCTTTTTAATGTTTTCTGGCGTCATTCCAATTCCAGAATCTTTAACCGATATTTTCATTAAATTATTTTCAATTTGGGCATTAATATCTATTGTGCCATTTTGAGGTGTGAACTTAATTGCGTTAGCTAATAAATTTCTTAGAACAGTTGATGCCATATTTCTATCTGCATAAACCATTGCATTTACATCAACTAAGTTATGCAGCATAATCTCTTTCTTAAATGTATTTGCTCTTAAGAGTTGTGAAAGCGAAGCGGCAACATGAAATAGGTTAAACGCTGATGGATTAAATGTCATCTGCCCTTGTTTTGCTCTAGCCCATTCTAGCAACCCTTCGAGTAATTCAAAAGTGCTTTTTGAAATATCATAAAGGCTTCGGATTAATTCTCTTTTTTCCTTTTCATCAAATTCATCATAATCAGTATCTAGCATTTCGGTAATACCAAGTAATCCTACAAAAGGAGATTTAAGATCATGTGCAACAATTGAGAAAAATTTATCTTTGCTTGCATTTGCTTCTTTTAGATTCTCTTCAGATTCTTCTAGTTTTATTGTTAGTTGAATTAATTCAAAAGCATTATCTTCAAGAGCATCTTCTTTTGCATGTAAGTCCTCAATGTATTCATTCATTTCTTGAAGATCTTTACTACCCTCCGTTTTGTCATATAGTACTACAAAAGTAGAATTAGAATTATTAATGATTATATCGTTAAATACAGCTTCATAAAGAGTTTCTTCTCCATCACTATTCTTAGAATAGTGTTCTGTTATGATATTATTAATAACTGAGTTTGAATATTTTTTAAGTTCTTCTACTAAATTTTTTAACGTTTCAATTTCAATATTCTCTTTGCTAATAATACTTATTTCAAATTATCGTCTGATGGTGAAGTGCTGTCAATATCTACTAAATACTTAGATATAATAGATGTATTAGAG